>JBBRCW010000178.1:0-13816 GCA_038204535.1 Chitinophagales bacterium
ACTGGCGGCGTCTTCAAAAGTAAACCTGCCACCCTGCGCCAGCTCAATACCATATGTGTCAAAAAAATGTTCATCGCAAATAAACATCGAATAGTTTTTTCTGTCATCTCCGGGTTGCGGATTGGTACTGGTAATGCCATCCGTCGAAAAATTATAGCCTTGTCCGGGCACGTTATTGCTGGCTGCATATTTTTTAACAAAAGGCAATTGCGCCAACTGATTTTTAAAGGCAACATTCTTTTCCGCCTGCCCATCTGTGGAAACAGTAGGACCTTTGATCACCACTAACTGATCTAGCTGCATACCCAGGCTTTGCGAATGCATGTATTGCAACTGGCGATACAAAACAATGGTGGCTATAATGAAAATTATGGAAATGGTAAATTGAAAAACAACCAGTCCTTTTCGCAACGAAATGCCCCCATTGGCAGCATCCAATTTCCCCCTTAAAGTATAAGCGGGCTTATATCCACTAACTACAAATGCTACGTAACCGCCGGATAAAAGGGTGCCTGCTATTATTATTGCGATACCGGTAAAAATAAACCAGCTTTTATTTAAAACTGATATGGAAAGTTGTTTACCGGTAAACTCATTAAACAGATTTTGCAAAAGATTGACCAGTATAAACCCGATAAGTATGCTTGCGGCAGTGATCAACAAGGTTTCTGTCAGGTATTGAAAAACTAATGATGAACGACTGGCGCCCAATACTTTTCTGATGCCTACTTCTTTTGATCTATTTATGGCCTGCGCGGTTGAAAGATTTATGTAGTTAATCCACGCGATCAACAATATTAAAAGCGCAATGGCTGCAAATACCAATACCAGCAGCAGGTTTCCAAAGGTTTGCAATGGATAATTAATACCTGGCGCCAGGTGCAGAGCGCTGAACGGTTGCAATACAAACTTGTCGTTTACAGCCGTTGGATTGGCCGAATGAATCATCTTACTTATTTGTGCTGACAATCGATCGGCATTCACGTTATTTTTAAGCAGCAGGTAGATATTGCAAAAACCGGATTCAAGGCCATTGGGGTCAGCCCAGTCGTTGCCATCCCTGTTGGCCGGATTAGCCAGCGTTTCTATTGACAGCAACACATTTGCCTGTATGTCGGAGTGCTGCGGCATGTCTTTAAAAACAGCCGAAACGGTATAAGGCAGGTTGCCAAACTGGTTGCTAACCGTCACCCTTTTTCCCACGGCGTTTTCTTTTCCAAACATTTTGCCGGCCATGGTTTGACTAATAGCCAGTGTATTGGCTTCAAGGACAGGAGAACCCATGACAAGGGGAAAACTAAACACTTCAAAAAAGGACGATTCAACATACAGAATTCCCTCTTCCCTGAATGCCGTGGGGGCTGAGTTATCCTTGTTGTTATTATTTTCTGTACTTAGAACACCGTTGCCAATTCCATCCGCAATTCGTACCGCTTTGTCAACCGCCGGAAATTTTGATTGTAGAATCGGTGCTAACCCTGCCGGTAAGTAATAATCGCTCTTTCCGTCTTTGTACACCAAATTTGCCCGGTATAAATTGCTGTAATTTTTGTGAAAACGATTGGCGCTCCATTCAGACACACAATACTCTGCAATTAAAATAAACACCGCTATGCCCAATGCCAGGCCAGCAATATTTATTATTGAAAAGCCCTTTTGCCTTACGATGTTTCTCCACGCTATTTTCAGATAGTTTTTAAACATTACAATTGATGGCTGATGTAGGATTGATGATGTTTGTTTTTTCAAAATTTATCACCGCCCTAAAGTAGCTAAACAATATGCCAGAAACAAATACGACTGATCATCAATCGTTTACCAGCATTTTGCTTGCTTCAACGTTTTAAAAGCGATACAATGAATGTCCGGTTTTGATACAGTTTTATTTGGTGATCTGGCGATCTGGTGATGGGGTGATCGGGTGATTTGGAGATCGGGTGATCTGGTGATGGGGTGATTTGGAGATCGGGTGATCTGGTGATTTTGTGATCTGGTGATGGGGGTGATGGGGGTGATGGGTGATGGGTGATGTGGGTGATGGGGTGATGGGGTGATTTTGGGATTTGGTGATTTCGGTTGGCTGATGTCTGATGGCTTGGCCGGGGTTCTCTCTCTAAGCCCTTTAAGGGCCGGGGCGGTTGGGGGCTTCCTTTCCCTATCTATTCCGTTCTCAAACTTTTAACCGGGTTTGCAATCGCTGTTTTAATAACCTGGAAACTTATTGTTATCAATGCAATCAGAATGCTAACGCAACCAGATAATACAAACATCCACCATTGTATATTTATCCGGTAGGCAAAATTCTGCAACCATTTATTCAATACCAACCACGACACCGGCGCAGCAATTAGAAAAGCAACGATTACCAATTTTAAAAAGTCGCCTGATAATAAAGCAACGATCTGCGCCACTGATGCGCCCAGTACTTTCCTTATGCCAATTTCTTTTATACGCTGGTTTGTGGCAAGATGTGCCAAACCAAATAAACCTAAGCAACAGATAACAAAAGAAAGCAGTGCTGCAATACTTATAACCTGCTTCCATCGCTGCTCCTGCATGTATTGCCTGGCATTCAATTCATCAAGAAAAGCATATTGAAATACCGCTGAAGGTATAGTGGCTTTGTATATTTTTTCTACTGCCGCTAAGGCTTCCTTTTGTTTCGTTTTATCAAACCTGATCCACATTCCCCCATCAGGTACTTCTGTCATATACATAACCAATGGAGCAATTGGTTGACGCAAGCTTCCAAAATGAAAATCTTTTACAACACCGGTAATCACTTTTAGTTTATTCTCATCGCCAGTGATCTTTATGGTTGAGCCAAGAGGATTTTGAATACCTGCAGTTTTTACGAATGCTTCGTTTACAATAGCGCCATTTTTAGTATCTGGTGAAAACAATGCAGAAAAATTATGTCCTGCTTTTAAAGGAATCTGCAATGTGGTTAGAAAATTTTCATCTATTACTTTATACTGTGCTTTAAAATTACGATCGTTCGCCTGCAAATTTGTACTGTAACCATCATTGCCAAAAGAGGCCATTTTAATGGAAGGTTCCTTTGCAAACTCATTTTTTAAATAGGTGATCACAGACTTATAGTCTTTGTCGCCATAGACAGATGTACTTATTACCTGTTCAGGATTATAGCCAAGGTCTTTGGAACGTATATAATCCATCTGGCCATAATAAACAATGGTTGCGAGCAATAAAAATACGGCTAGTGAAAACTGAACGATCACCAGGCTGCGCCCAAACAAATTGCGGCCCGATAATTTTTGTTTATTGTAAAGAACTTCTGAAGGTTTAAAGTTTGATAAAACAAACGCCGGATAAAAACCGGTCAATAAAATAATAACAGCGAGCAACAGTACAAAATAGAACAATAGCTTTATATCAAGCGCCTTTGATAAAATTATCTGTTTGCCTGTTAAACTATTGAATAGCGGCAATGCACTATTCATCAGAATTAATGAAAGCAGGAATGCAACAAAACATAAAATAGCCGACTCATTCAGGAACTGTACAACAATTTGCCACTTGCTACTGCCTGCAATTTTTCTAATTCCAACTTCTTTGGCACGCTTCAAAGTATTGGCGATACTAATATTGATAAAATTAATGGCCGCCATCAATAAAATAAATAGGGCTATACCTATAAACACATAAGAATACCCAGGACTACTTCCGTTGATAATACCACCTTCGGCATTGCCATTGGCACTCATTAAAGGATTAAGGTGAATATCAGTAATAGGCTGTAAACCATAACTTATCTGCGGATTATAGCCAAAGGTTTTAAAATTCTGCGATAGTTGCTCTTTTGCATGTAAAGCATAAACGCTGTTAAATTTTTGAGCAACTGCATTTTTATCAGCACCAGGCTGAAGCACTACAAATGTTCCCAGATAAGCGTTAAGCCAGTTGGTATCTTCAAACGAGAGTTGCAGGAATTTAAAAGCAAATAACGCATCAAACCGAACGGAAGAATTAACAGTCGGATCTTTTACAACGCCTGAAATAACCATCGGCGTTCCAAGTCGTTCATAAGAAGGGTCTGCATCTAATTGCACCCGTTTTCCTATCACATCAATGCTGTTGAAAAATTTTCTTGCAGTGGTTTCCGTAACTACAACAGAACTTACATCACTTAATACAGTTTTGGGATTACCGCGTAGTAAGTGAAAACTAAAGACATCGAAGAAATTTGCATCTACAAACATCGGCTGTAGATGAATCGTTTTATTGCCTGCAATAACATCGCTGTAAATATCACCACCAAGCATGCGTACATAACTTTTTACTTCGGGTACTGCATCTTTAAATGCCGGGCCCTGTACCTGGCCAGTGCCACCGGTAGTTTGTAATTGATCAACTTTGTTTTCAACCCGGGTAGTGGTAATGCGATAAAGGTTTGGATTATTTTCATGAAATCTGTCGAAGCTATGTTCATCATTCCAGTACAATACAGCAAATAACATGCAGGTAATACCTGTTGCCAAACAAATAATATTTAATATTGAATACAACCTGCTTCGCCAAAGATGACGAAAGGATATTTTTAGTAATGTATGCATTGCTGTATTTACAATTTATACCCTTATTTTATATTTTAGATAATTATCCTTGTATTAAGATTCTTGCTCTCTACTCCCCTTTAGGGGTTGGGGGCTTCTTCTCTCTCCTCCCTTTAGGGCCGGGGCTTATTCCGTTCTCAAACTTTTAACAGGGTTTGCAATGGCCGCTTTCATAGCCTGGTAACTAACGGTAAGCAGGGCAATGAATAGTGCAGTTAGGCCAGCTACTACAAATATCCAAATGGAAATATCAATGCGATATTCAAAAGCTTTTAACCAATTATGCATCATCCACCAGCCCACCGGAAATGCAACAACTGAAGCGATGATCACCAGAACTAAAAAATCTTTTGACAACATGGTTACTACATTTTTAGCCGATGCACCGAGCACCTTTCTAATGCCGATTTCTTTGTTGCGTTGCTCCGCCATATAAGTTACAAGTCCAAACAAACCAAGACAGGCAATCAATATGGCAAGTATCGCGAATACAATGGCAATGGTGCCCACACGTTGTTCGCTGCGATACATTTCGTTGAAGGAATCGTTCATAAACCGGTAGCTGAAGGGCAATTCGGGCGCCAGGACTTTCCATTTATTTTCTATTTGTGCTATAAGAGGTTTTGCGTTGGCAGTCGTTATTTTAAACGAGACAAGACCCGTGCTATTACTAAGCCGCATACATAACGGCCCAACCTTTTGTTTTAATGATTCGTAATGAAAGTCTCTAACTACTCCAATTATATTATATGGAATCATTTTTTTTACGCCGTCAATATCAGATGGCGCATAGAGTTGTTTACCAATGGGATCGGCATAGCCAAGAATGCCCGCCGTTGTTTCGGTTATTAGAAGGGCGCTTGAATCTGATCCATAGTCTTTTGAGAAATTCCTGCCTTTCACTATTTCCATACCCATCGTTTTGAGGTAATCATAGTCCACCCGCCAGGTCTGCATATCCAGGGCGCTGTTTACGTTCATGACCGCCTCAGATGAATAGGTATTATCGTTTCGGGACGAACTGGTAACGGGCAGAAAACCCGAAGCCGTACCGCTGGTAACATTTGGCAACGCCAATACTTCATTTTTAAAAACCTGCACATTATTGCCCAGGGCGTAGGCACCATCAATGATCAATACCTGTTCTTTATCAAAACCCAAGGGTCTGGTTTGTATATACCGTAGCTGGTTGTATACCACTATCGTGGCGATAATTATAATGATGGAAGTAGCAAACTGAAAAACCACCAATACGTTTCTGAGATTGCTTTTCTTAAATCCGCTTAAACCATTTCCTTTTAAAACCACTATTGGTTTAAACCCAGAGAGAAAAAATGCAGGGTAACTGCCGGCCAGTAAACCCACAATAAATGGAAGCAAAATTATAAATGGAAGTGTATGCCAGCCAAGCAGGTCACCCATTGAAAGCGACTTTGCGGCAATTTGATTAAAAAGCGGCAAAACCAAACCTGCGATTAATAGTGCCACGGCCATGGCGATAAAAGCCGTAACAGTTGATTCTACAAGAAATTGTAAAACCAGGGTTTGTCTGTAAGTGCCCAGCACTTTACGAATGCCGACCTCCCTGGCTCGTTTAGCGCTACGGGCGGTGCTCAGATTCATAAAATTGATACAAGCCAGCAAAAGAATGAATAGCGCAACGGCCGAAAAAATATATACATACTGAATATTGCCGGGCGGAGTAACTTCAAAACTGTAAGTACTTCGTAAATGAATGTCGGTAAGCGGCATCAGCGAATACTTTAGTTTATTACCCGACTTTTCAAACTCCTCCATGCTGTTTACCTTTATGAATTGCTGGGCGGCAGGCAACACATACTTTGTTTTGTATTCTTCAAATTTTCTTTCGAACGTTTTATAATCTGTACCCGGCTTTAACAACAGGTAAGTATGAAAATTGTGACTCGTTAGCTGCCCCCATTGGTAGTCGCAATTTTTCATTGATAAAAAGAAACCGAAATCGAAATGTGATTCTTTAGGTACATCCTTTATAACGGCTGTTATCTTATAGGGAGTAGTGCTTTCACCATTTTTTATTTCCAACGTTTTATTAATGACATTGGCGGTTCCAAAATATTTATTTGCGATCGATTTTGATATAACAATGCTATTGGGTTCGTTTAAAGCTGTCCGGGTATCACCTTCAATAGCTGGCAAGGTAAAAACATTAAAGAACGTTGAGTCGACAAAGGCTGTTCGTGTTTCGTTGATAAACTCATTTCCTTTTTTAACCAGTTTGTCGCCATCGCTGTTGTAAAAGCGTGTGTATTCCTCTACCTGCGGATAGTCTTTTTTCATCAGCTGGCCCATCATATCTGAGGTTTGGGTCATACGCATTTCGGCACCACCAAACCGCAGATCAGAATTAATGCGGTAGATCCGGTCAGCCTTTTCGTTGTAGCGGTCATAACTTAATTCGTCGGTTACATAAAGGGTGATCAATAAACAAGTGGCAAGCCCTGCAGCAAGCCCTAATATATTGATGGCGCTATAGCCTTTATTCTTCCAAAGGTTTCTAAATGCGACTTTAAAATAATTTTTAAGCATGGTAGATGAAATTTGGGAGAATGAGATATTTGGTGATTTAGTGATTGGGTGATTTGGTGATTTAGTGATTTTGTGATCGGGTGATCGGATGATTTCAAATTTATGATGACTGTTGGCCTGGGCAGCGGTTCTCTCTCTACTCCCCTTTAGGGACCGGGGGCTCTCTTTCCTCCCTTTTTGGGCCGGGGCCACATGTCTTCTTCTCTACTCCCTTTAGGGCTAGGGCCTCTCTCTCCTCCCTTTAGGGCCGGGGCTTCCGGGGCTACTCCGTTCTCAAATTCTTTGCAGGTTTAGCCAATGCGGCTTTTGCCGAATGATACATTGCTGTAAGAAGGGCACTGACCGCGATGAGCAAGGCTGAACAAATAAAAGGGATTACCGAAAGGCCGGTGTTATATGGAAAAAGTTTGAGCCAGTCGTTCATGAAATACCAGGCCAGGGGAAAAGAAATTATTACAGCAATTGCGGCCAGCCAGATATATCCCTTGCTGATGATAGTAACTATTTGGGCAATGCTGGCCCCCATAACCCGCCTGATGCTGATTTCTTTTTGCCTTTGCTGCGTGGTAAAGGCTGTCAATCCGAGTAAACCCAAAAAAGTGATAATGATGGTAAGCATAGAAAAGGATGCAAATATTTTACCGCGCCGCTGGTCTGCGGCATATTGCGAGTTGAATTTGGCATCTATAAATGTGTACTCAAAAGGCAATTGTGGAAAATATTTTTTCCAGCTTGCCTCTATTTTTAAAATGCTCGCTTTCATATCGCTACCAGTCATTTTAATCTGAATTCTATTACAGTTGGGCGTATAAAACAAAATAAGGGGCGCAATGGGATTGTACAACGATTTCTGGTTGAAGTCTTTTACCACTCCAACTACTTCCACATAATTATTGCTGGTATCACCGGGAAACTTAATCCTTTTGCCAAGTGGATTTGGCCAGCCAAAATCTTTAACCATAGCTTCATTTACCAATATGCTGTGCAATGTGTCGGAAGCACTTTCAAAATTGCGGCCCAGCACTATTTTCATACCAAGCGTATTTAAAAAGTATTCATCAATGTTGTAGCAGTCAATCCCTTTTTCAACGAACCCTTTATTGCCTTCAACAGAAAATAAATTAAAGTTTATATTGCCGCTTCCGGGGTACGAAAAACCTGTGCCAACGGATTTTATGTCGGGCATGGAACGCAGTTCATTGTTTAACGCATAAATTTTACTGCGCTCATCCTGGCCGGTATTCACCACAATGGTCATTACCTGGTCTTTGTTAAAACCCAGGTCTTTTTTTTGTAAATAAGATAGTTGTGCATATACAATCCATGTGCAGATGAGCATTATCATTGAAATGGAGAATTGCACCACAACCAGGGTTCGCCTAAGGTTTAGGTTACCGGAGGCTTTTGAGAGGGAACCTTTTAAAATACTCACCGGCTTAAAACCGGAAAGATAAAATGCAGGGTAGCTGCCGCCCACGAGCCCGGTAAATAAACCTATTGCCAAAACCAGCAAAATACTGCCCGGCTGCGTTAAATCGTTGATGGTAAAAAACTTACCCGAAATGGAGTTGAACGTTTTTAAAAAAACAAAGACCAATAACATGCTGGCCAATACAGCCGCAAACGCAGTTAAAACCGACTCACTTAAAAATTGAAGAACAAGTTGCTTTCGTGTTGAGCCGGTTACCTTTCTTATGCCAATTTCTTTTGCCCGCCTGGCCGACCGGGCTGTCGTAAGGTTCATGTAATTGATGCTAGCGATCAACAACATAAAAAACGCTACAGACGATAATATCCATATGTACGACATACTTCCCAATTCTTCGGGTTCGCCCTGTAGGGAGCTGTGCAGGTGAATGGCGGTTATAGGCTGCACATCGTAGCGGATATCAATGTTGTATTGCGCAAAAATCGGTGCCATATATTTATCAAAATAAGGACGTAATTTTTTTGCCAGCACCGCGCTGCTGGTTCCTTTTTTTAACTGCACGTAGGTATAATTATTAAACCCGCCCCAATTGTTAGAATATTCTTTTGGCAATGTTGAATTTGAAATGAGCAGGTCATATAAAATGTGGGAGTTTTTTGGCACATCTTCAATAACTGCAGTCACTTTATATACGTCTGCTACCGTGCGAATTGATTTACCAACAGCTCGTTTATTATTACCAAAATACTTTAAAGCCAGCGACCGGGTTAACACAATACTGTAAGGCGCGGTCAGTGCAGTGGCTGCATCGCCCTCTAAAAATCTGGCGCTAAAAATATTAAACATCGAGCTGTCGGCATAGTAAATTTTAGTTTCGTAAAAACTATTTTCACCGCTTTTAAACAACGTTCTTTCTTTTGATACCAGCCTGACTGCATCTTCAACTTCAGGAAAATCATTTTTAACCGTTGGGCCAAGCGGGTATTGTGTATTTGCAATATTCATGGTATTTTCCGGCTCCTTTATATTGGATATAATCCGGAAAATACGATCTGCTTTTTCGTGATAACGGTCAAAGCTGAGCTCATCTTTTACATAGAAAATTAAAAACAGACTAAAGGTGATGCCAATAGTAAGCCCGGCAATATTTAAGATGCTGAACCATTTATCTTTTTTGAGATTGCGAATGGCTATGATCACTAAGCTCTTTATCATAATAAAAATTTTATTCTGTTCTCAAACTCTTAACCGGGTTTGCAATCGCTGCTTTTATCGCCTGGAAACTTACTGTGAACAATGCTATGATGATGGCCAAAAACCCGGCAATTATAAATATCCACCAGCTTATTGTAATCCTGTATTGATAGGTCTGCAACCAGTCATTCATCATCCACCATGCAATCGGAAACGCGACGAGGCAGGAGAGGATCACCAGTTTTAAAAAGTCTTTTGAAAGCAGGGATGTAATGGACGCTATACTTGCGCCTAACACTTTGCGAATGCCAATTTCTTTTGTGCGGCGTTCTGCCGTGTAGGCCGCCAAACCAAACAAGCCAAGGCATGAAATAACGATTGCTAAACCAGCAAATACCCGCGACAGTTTACTGATAAGCACTTCGCTTAAAAACATCTGGTTAAACTGATCGTCAACAAACCGGTACCGGAACGGATAGCCGGGATTGCTTTTTTTAACTACAGCTTCTATCCTGGTCAATGCCCCGGCGGTATTGCTTTGCGGTTTAATGCGCACATACAATACCGTGGCATACTTTGGCGGCAACGATATAAATACAACGGGGTCGGGTTTGCCATACATGTTGCCATATACATAATCGTTCACCACACCCACCACCGTTAGTTTTGTTGACGGATCACCATCATTAAACAATATTTTACCGATGGGGCTTTCTGCGCCCATGAGCTTTGCCAGTGTTTCAGTGATCAATACGTTTATTGCTTTTGAAGAGCCATCCTCATGCAGGGAATCACTTGCCTGAAAATCCCGTCCTTCAATGATGTGTAAGCCGGATGTCGCAAAAAAGCCCGGTGAAACATTACGGCCTGAAACAAGAATTTTACTTCCAGGGGCTTTGCCTGCCCACGAAAGGGCATCGGTATTATTGCCGCCATAAATAGTTTCGTGATCAGATAAGGCTGCATTTTCCACCACATTGGTATTTACGAGGTTCTGCTTAATAACTTCAAAATGCCTCGCCATATCGCCCTGCACACTAACCTCAAGAAGGTTGTCTTTTTTAAAACCCAGTTGCCTGCTTTTTATATGCTTTATTTGCTGGTAAATAAGTATAGTACTGATAATAAGTACAATTGAAATGGTGAACTGCGCCACCACCAAACCCTTTCGAATAAATGCAGCACTGCCTCCTTTTAGCTTAACGCCTTTCAATACATAAACAGGGTTAAACGACGATAAATAAAGCGAAGGATAACTGCCCGCCACCAATGCGCAAATAATAACAATTGCAAACAGCGCAGCTATATGAACCGGGTTATCTAAACCCGGCGATAGTTGTTTTTGAACTACGGTATTAAACAAGGGCATTACCAAAACAACAATAAACACCGCCGCGGTACAGGCAATAACAGCCATCAGCAAAGCCTCACTCATAAACTGGCCGATCAACCGGTTTTTTCCAGCACCCAACACTTTTCTTACACCTACTTCTTTCGACCGTTTTTCACTTCGTGCGGTGGAGAGGTTCATGAAGTTTATACAGGCTATCAATAAAATGATGAGGGCAATAAGGGAGAATAAATGTACATACTGAATTTGCCCGCCACCTGTTTGTTTGCCATTATCAAACTGGTCGTATAAATGCCAGTCGTTCATGTTAAACAAGAACGGATGATTGATAGAAGCAGGAACTCTTTTCTGTATAAAATTATATAATTGCTTATTTATTTTTTGCGGGTTTGCTTCAGCGTGTAATTCTACATAAGTGCTAAGGGTACTGTTGGCCCATTCATGTGCCCAGGGACTTTTCTGATAATAGATTTCAAAGGGTGAAAGCCATTCAAACTGCAGACTTGAATTAGCAGGAATATCTTTCAAAACGCCGGAAACTACATAGTCCTGGCTGTTATCTACACGCAGGGTTTTGCCCACTGCATTTTTCTCGTCACCAAAAAATTTCTTAGCGGTTTTTTCTGTAATTACAACGGAATGTAATTGTGCAAAAGCAGTGTTTGGATTGCCTTGCACAAACGGCAATGTGAACATTTTAAATAAAGAAGCTTCAACATATTTGCCTGACGCATACACAGGTTTATCGTTGGTGCTAAAAAGCAGTGATGTTAAACCTTCTGTGGTTCGGCAGGTGTTTGCAATGCCAGGTATTTCTGCCTGCATAGCAGGGCCTACAAGTCCGGATGATGATCCGTGTGTGAAAGTATATGCATCATATTTCTGGTTCGTTCGCAGGTAATAGAGCCTATTCTTTTTTGTATTAAACTGATCAAATTGCATTTCATCTTCTACCCATAAAAAAATTAACGCGGCGCATGCAATGCCGATAGCCAATCCAAAAATGTTGATAGCCGAAAAAGCCTTATTCCTCCAAAGGTTGCGGAGAGCTATTTTCAAATAATTTTTTAGCATGGTTTTTTATTTTTTTTGTAATCAACATTTTTCACTCTTCATCTTTTGTTGTGTCACTCACTTGTACAGAAAACCTTTCTTCATCTTTTTTAGCCACAAAGTCACAAATGCGCAAAGCAGCGCAAAGAAAAAGCCGTATCCCCGCAAAAGTGCGGGACAACGCAACGGCCGTTTAATAGTTAGTCTAATCCCTGGCTCCAAAAATCTTTCTTCGCTTTTTGCCGCAGGCAAAAAAAGGTTTTTCTCCCTCTCCTTTGCAAGGAGAGGGTTGGGGTGAGGTTATTCACTCCTCAAGCTCTTCACCGGGTTGGCCAGCGCCGCCTTTACCGCCTGGAAACTCACCGTTATGAATGCAATTAGTAAAACCAAGACACCGCCAATAGCAAACATTTGCCACCCGGGGTTAATCCTGTACGGATAGTTCTCCAACCATTTTGCGGCAGCCAGCCACGACAAGGGAATGGCGAGAAGCAGCGCAAGGAACACGAGTTTTAAAAAGTCTTTGGAAAGAATGGTGACCACCTGGTTAACTGATGCGCCCAATACTTTGCGAATACCTATTTCTTTGGTTCTTTTTTCGGCTGACAATACCGACAACCCGAATAAACCGATACACGAAATAGAAATGGTAATGATGGCGCTAAAGAACATGATCTGTTTCCACTTTGCTTCTGCTTCGTAATTCTTTATGTTTTCCTGGTCTTTAAAATTGTAGCTGTAAGGGTTGAAAGGAAACATTTTTTTATAGGTGGCCTCAATATGTTTTAAGCTGGCGGTAGCACTGCCTGGTTTTAATTTAACCAGCGCCATACCATACTCATTTGATGCCTTCATAGTAAAAAGCTGGGGCCCGATTTTCTCACTTAATGGTTTATAATGATAATCTTTAACCACACCCACAACCTCATACTTGTCATTATCGTTATACCAGAAATTGACTTCGCGACCAAGCGGATTCTTCCATCCCGCTTTCTTTACGAAAGACTCATTTACTATTACTGAATGGGATGAGTCAGATGGAAACTCCGGCGAAAAATTTCTGCCCAGCAGAATAGGAACTTTCAACATCGGTAAATAAGCCTCGTCTATGGTTTCATATTCAAAGTGAATGATTGTATCTCCATTAACCTTTGCGGCGGTACTCCAGCCGCCCCCGTTTTTTGCTGAAACTTCTGCAATGCCGGTGTTCTTTTTTAGCTCGGTTTTTAATAAGCTCAATTCGCTTCTGGTCAAATTATGTTTTCCAAACTCTACCAGGTTGCTATCGTCGTAGCCTAGCTTTTGATTAGTTAAATAGTTGAATTGTGCATAAATGGTAAAGGTGGCAATGATTAAAAAAGAGGCCAATGCAAATTGCAAAACCACCAGCGATTTTTGAAGGTAGTTTTTGCCTGCAGGCGTAAAGCGGCTGTACAATGTTTGTACGGGATTGTAGCCCGATAATATTAAGGCAGGGTAGAAGCCCGAGAGGAATGTAGTAAGCGCAAATAAAATAAGCAATCCAACTACCAGTTTTGCATCCACTAAATAAGAGAGGGCGAGGCTTTTGTTGGAGAGATTATTAAACACCGGCAGGCTTAACTGAACCACAATTATAGCAAAAACAAAAGCCAGGAAACACAG
>JBBRCW010000179.1:0-13700 GCA_038204535.1 Chitinophagales bacterium
CTAATAGGGGTGGAACTACATTATCA
Organism: Chitinophagales bacterium; assembly: GCA_038204535.1. Taxonomy (GTDB): domain Bacteria; phylum Bacteroidota; class Bacteroidia; order Chitinophagales; family Chitinophagaceae; genus Segetibacter. The sequence goes on from JBBRCW010000179.1 coordinate 27, forward strand.
TTCACTTCATCATATTGCCAAAACTTTTTAAAGACCTTAATATTTCCGTTCTCATCAGGCACTATTCGATAGTTTTTAATCAGATCGTTTCGGGTCTCAGTAGTATACAATGTTAGTTCAGCCGGCTTCAGATAATTGGTAAATATATCACCTGCCGGCTCTCCCCCCCACCATGTTTTGCCATTGTGCAATGGCATATTTTTCCATTTTGCAAAATCTTCTTCTTTAAGAAAACGGAAGGTGCCAATTAGTAAGTTTGGCTTTAATCGTTCTGCGTAAGCCGCCATCCATTTTTCCAGTAGACCTATTGCCTGGATGAAACAGTACTACTTTGACGGCGGCACTCAAATGGGAGCGCTGGATCTGAAAGGCTATCACGCCGATGAAATACTGTTGTTTTCTGATGGCCTGTCAACGTTTGGCAAAGAGGAAATGACCTTGTCCAATATTCCGGTAACGGCTATCAGTTCGTCGGTGTCGGCCAACTTTTCGTACCTGAAATACATAGCCATGCAAACCCATGGCCGGTTTGCCGACCTTACAAAAATGGAGGTGAACGATGCAGTATCGCAACTGAATAACGAGCCGCTGCAATGGATCAGCACCGAATATAACCCCGGCGATGCCGAAGAGATTTATACATCTACCAAAGCTACAATAAGGCATGGTTTTACCCTGGCGGGGATTGTGAAAAAAGCTGTCGTAACCATTACCGCAAATTTTTGCTATGGCAATAATATTACTATGAGCAAGGTGTTTACCATTGCGGCCGATAAGGCTTCTACTTACGATAACGTAAAGCGAATTTGGGCCGAAATGAAGATTGCACAACTGGACCTTCGCTACCAAACCAACAAAGAAGCTATTACAAAACTGGGTAAAGAATTTTCGATAGTTACCCGCAATACATCGCTGCTGGTGCTGGATAGGTGGAGGATTATGTGGAGGTTGAGATCGTTCCGCCGGCGGAGTTGCAGAAAGAATATTATGTATTGCTAAAGGAAAAACTGGGTGAGAAAAAAGATGAACAGGAACTGGCCCATCAGGATGCAATTGGAGCAGCAAATGATTTGCACATTTGGTGTAATACCGACTATCGGCCGGCCAAAAAGTAAAAGGTTGAGGTTGTCAAGTTTACTTCGCCGCAAATTGTTGCGGATAGAAACGTGGTTTATGATGGAATGATGGATAGTGTTGCTGTAGCAGCGCCGGACTATGAGAGAAATTTTGCGCCCAATTCAAATGCCCGCAGCAGTGGAACTGAATTATCTGCACCGCCCCCTCCGCCGCCGGCCAGGCAGGAAGAATATAAAATTGGAGTAATTAGCCAGGAAGGAAGTAAAGAAGAAGGGATTGTTTCGGCACCCCGGGCCGACGCATTTGCGCAAGAGCAAAACAAGGCTGCAGTAAGTGATATGGTGCTCGATGACTATAAACCAGTGACAAAAGAACAAAAGCCAGAAGCCCCTGGTATAACTGTAAAAGAGTGGAAACCGGATGCGCCTTACCTGAAAATATTAGAAGCTACAGCGGCCGACAAACAAACAGAAAAATACCTTGAACTTAAGAAGCAGTATAAAACCCAACCTTCTTTTTACGTTGATGTTGCCCGGTATTTTTATTCGAAGCATAAGCAGGAACTGGCAATTAGAGTACTCTCAAATGTGTGCGAACTGCAACTGGAAGATGCGGAGTTGCTTCGCATGGTAGCCACCAAATGCTTGAGTTTGGCGACGTAAACCTTACCATAGAAACATTCAGACAAATAGTTGCCATAAGGGAAGAAGAGCCGCAGGCATATCGCGACCTTGCACTTGCGTTAAACGAAGCCGGTAAATATGAAGAAGCTGTGTCATTATTGTACAAGGTGGTAACGGGTACATGGAGCGACCGCTTCACCGGCATACGTAGAGTTGCGCTAAATGAAATGAACGCCATTATCAGCAGGCATCCTACTGAGGTAAACACCGCTGCGTTGGAGAAACGATTTATAATTTCTATGCCCGTTGATGTTAGAATTGTGCTAAGCTGGAGCGCCGATAATTCGGATATAGACCTGTGGGTGACGGAACCTGCAAAAGAAAAATGTTTTTATGAAAATAAAATAACGCAAAGGGGAGGCAGTCTTTCAGGCGACATAACACAAGGCTATGGCCCGGAAGAATACATTATTAAAAAAGCGATGAAGGGAAAGTACACTATTGAAGCTAATTTGTACGGCGACAGCCGCCAGACTTTTGGCGGACCCATTACCGTAAAAGCAGAATTGTTTACACATTTTGGCACCGCCGCCCAGCAAAAAAAGATCATCAATTTTAGGGTAACAACCGACAAGGAGGTAGTGAAGATTGGGGAGCTGGAGTATTAGTTTGCAGATGCCTTTCTGCTACAGCGGGCGGTTGCGGGAAACCAGCGTCTTTGGGATTTCAATCTTATGACCGATCAACAACTCGAGTCTCGCCGTCATGCTGAATTTATTTCAGCATCTCCTGTATTGAACTGTGTGGCAGTGGATTAATGCTCATGGTGAAGAAGATGGGACCGTCATGGAGTTTACTGGTTCGCAAATTGCCGCTTCGGGACCGGGAAAGACAGACGATTAACATTGAATTTTCCTGTTGCCTTATAAATTTCTTTGTCACTTTTTTTTGTTGAAAAAAAAGTAACTCCCGAAAAATCGGGACAGGCGCCAAAAGCCATCCGGCAATGAAACAGCCCATTGCCGGAATCGTATTTCGATTTAGCTTTTGAATTACTGTGGTGAAGGGCAGCGGGGCTTTGATGGTGTTGACTGGTTGGCTAATAGTACAAGCTATAACCGGGAAAGCATATATTCTGCATATGGCGCCTTCAGCACAAAACAAGCATGAAAAACCGATGCTCAGGTCACAGTACTACTAAAGCTAAATCAAAGAACAACGAAAGGAATGGGATGTAATCATTCCTTTCTTGAATTTTCTTTGGTTACTTTCTTTGTTTCAAGACAAAGAAAGTGACAAAACACCATCCGAAGATCGAACACAATTGTTTTACAGGTAATGATGTTTGAAACTGGCAAAAGAAAACAAGAGCTTTTTGTTGATTGCTTTCATATAGCCTAAGTGGGCAGGCAAAGACAGACGATTAACATTGAATTTTCCTACTGCCTAATAAATTTCTTTGTCACTTTTTTTGTGGAAAAAAAAGTAACTCCCGAAAAATCGGGACAGGCGCCAAAAGCCATCCGGCAATGAAACAGCCATTGCCGGAATCGTATTTCGATTTAGCTTTTGAATTACTGTGGTGAAGGAAGGGCAGCGGGGCTTTGATGGTGTTGACTGGTTGGCTAATAGTACAAGCTATAACCGGGAAAGCATATATTCTGCATATGGCGCCTTCAGCACAAAACAAGCATGAAAAACCGAAGCTCAGGTCACAGTACTACTAAAGCTAAATCAAAGAACAACGAAAGGAATGGGATGTAATCATTCCTTTCTTGAATTTTCTTTGGTTACTTTCTTTGTTTCAAGACAAAGAAAGTGACAAAACACCATCCGAAGACCAAAGCAAAATTTTTTGCAGATAAATCAGGTAATAATGTCTGAAACTGGCAAAAGAAAAGAAGAGCTTTTACGGTAGTTCGCCGCCCGCATTCTAATGTTCTGTAGCCGTTGAATTACTGTGGTGAAGGGCGGTGGGCATTGATAGCGTTGACTGGTTGGATATAGCTAAAATTAAAAAAACGCAAACAAGTTAGAACGGCGCGTGGCACAGAAAAACGCCCGGAGGGTTCGGGTTTTCCTTGAATTTTCTTTGGTTACTTTCGGCGTATACCCCGACTAATTCGGGGTTTCAAGTCAAAGAAAGTGACAAAACACCAACCGAAGACCCGATACGAATGCTTTACAAACAATAGAATTTGCAACTGGTGCAAAACAGAGGCTCTGGCGTTAAAGATGGGACGCCGCCACGCGCCTGTTTCTTTGTATTTTTACCTTTTTACCGCAACGTTATACCCTTTGCCCATGCGCCCCGATAATCTTTTAGGTAACATCATCTGGATCATCTTTGGCGGATTTATTGCCGCCCTGGGCTACTTTATTGGCGGTCTGGTGCTGTGCATTACCATTGTGGGCTTTCCGTTTGGGTTGCAGTGTTTTAAACTGGGTCTTTTTGTTTTGCGGCCGTTCGGGCTAAAGGCGGTGAGTACCGGTGGCCTAACGGGTTGCGTGTCGCTGGTGTTCAACCTCATCTGGATAATCTGCGGCGGGTTCGCCACGGCACTGGCCCATCTTACGTTTGGCGCTTTTCTTTGCATTTCCATCATTGGCATACCGTTCGGCATCCAGCATTTTAAACTCATCGAAACCTCGCTGATGCCATTTGGCAAATCGATTGTGCAGGCGTAGATAGGGCTGGTGCTTTTAGATTTGGGTAATGAGGAGATGCGTGATTGCACTCTCTTTACTTTTTTTTGTGGAAAAAAAAGTAACCCGTCCGAATGGCTTCAGCCGGGGCGGGCAAAAAAAGCCAGTCCCCGATTTTAAGATCGGGGCAGGCTCGGAAGGATTACATCCCCTTCCCCGAGGTTTTTCAATTTGGCTTTTGTGCTACTGTGGTGAAGGGCAGTGGGGCCGTGATGTCTTGACTGGTTGGTGAATGTTTTTTTTGCGAAGACTTTTTAATTTCAACTTTTTACCTATTTCCTGTGGTGAAAAACAGCGGGGCTTTGATGTCGTTGATTATTGCTTGTCATCCCGACGCAGGAGGGATCTGTTTTTCCTTTTCCTTTTTCCTTTTTACTTATTCTCTGGGGTGAAGAGCAGCGGGGCACTGATTATTTGACTGGTTGGTGAATGTTTTTTGGACCATCGTTAAAAAGCTTACCTGCTTCTATATATTTATTAAAGATGATTTTACAAAAGTATTTTCCACGCAAAGCTGCAAAGAGCTTCACGCAAAGATGTCCAGGTGTTTTATATGTAATAGTTTAAAGTTTTCTTTGCGCTCTTTGCGTTGGTTTGCTTTGCGTTTTTGTGTAAAACTTTTCCTGGTAGGCATTATTACGATGAACCTGTTTTTTTAGCGAAGCCTTTTTAATTTTTACTTATTCTCTGTGGTGAAGCCCAGCGGGACACTGATTATTTTACTGGTTACTTTCTTCTCTCTCATCTCTCATAATGAGATGAGCTTTTTTCTAATTTCATCGGTCAACTTTTATCTGTCAACTTTTCTCCCTGGGGTTGGGGCTCTTTCGTCCTGTCATCTTACAACTATCAACTTTTCTTCCTGGGGGTAGGGCGGCTTTACCAATTCCAGCTATTGGCCCACGCTGCCACAACAATAGCAGCAAGTATAAGTATTACGCCAAACGCGATCAGCGATCCCAATCCAAGGGCTTTTCCTGTTCTGGCTTTTACGCTTTCATTTGTATCCGATTTTAAAGCCTCACTGCCCAAAACCATTGCAACAATACCCGCGGGAATAGTTAAGAACATGACATAAGGAACTGCCAGTCCTAAAAGAAATGCTCCCACCGCTGCAATGCCAAAAATCAAGGAATTTTTAGCCTGGCGGTCAGCTTTTTCCGTATCGGCCTTTATGTATTTTCTAAAAGTCAGATTATACATCAGCCGCTGAAAAAAATTGAGTTTCTGCGGCTTTAAAATATTTGAAGCCAGGGGGTACATTATCGGCGCTTCGCTTTTTACCGATGAAGGTGCAGGCATTTCTATATCGGTTTTGGCCGAAACAGATAAAAGCGAAATAATCACTAATGAATATAAAGCGGTTTGGAGTTTCATAACATTTAATTTGGCGAATTTGAAAATTTTGTTATGGGAGGAATGCTATTTAAAAGTAGAAATTGTTTTTTAAAAATGCAAGTTGCAAATCGGTTTTGTTGAAATATGTTGGTAAAGTGTATACATGATTTTTCACTAGTATTTTCCACGCAAAGCCGCAAAGAGCTTCACGCAAAGATGTCCAGATGTTTTAAATGTAATAGTTTAAGGTTTTCTTTGCGCTCTTTGCGTGGGTTTGCTTTGCGTCTTTGAGTGAAACTTTTTCTGGTAGGCATTATTAAGATGAACCTGTTTTTTTAGCGAAGCCTTTTTAATTTTTTGCTTATTTTCTGTGGTGAAGAGCAGTGGGGCTGTGAGGACGTTGTGCCCGATTGGCAAATGGATTGCATTGTCTTTGTTCTTTTTTGTTTAGCCAAAAAAGAACCAAAAAAGGCCAGTCCCCTGATTTTAAGATCGGGGCAGGCTCGGAAGGATTACATCCCCTTCCCCGACGAGGTTTTTCAATTTGGCTTGTGTGCTACTGTGGTGAAGGGCAGTGGGGCACTGATTATTTGACTGGTTGGTGAATGTTTATTAGACCATCGTTAAAATGCTTACCTACTTTTATATATTTATTAAAGATGATTTTACAAAAGTATTTTCCACGCAAAGCCGCAAAGAGCTTCACGCAAAGATGTCCTGGTGTTTTATATGTAATAGTTTGAGGTTTTCTTTGCGCACTTTGCGTGGGTTTGCTTTGCGTCTTTGCGTGAAACTATTCCACGTAAGCATTATTACGATGAACCTGTTTTTTTAGCGAAGCCTTTTTAATTTTTACTTATTTTCTGTGGTGAAGAACATGTTATTGTAATATAGCAATATGAAAAATGTTGCCTGGCTGTTAACGGTTTTACTATTGATGATTGGCGTGGCCCGCGGGCAGGGCGGTGAGGCTTACCATAAACTGGGCGCTTCGCTTAAAATATGGCTTGCCAACCAACAGTCGCTTAACAGGGGCGGCGCTGCGGATGGCCAAAAAATGCTGCCCGTAATGGTGCAACTTGGTAGCGAACAGGATGCTAAAGTGATAGTGCGTTATGGCGGGGTAGTGCATACGGTGGCGGGTAACATTGTAACCACCGACATACCCGCCGCTAACCTGCTGACCTTCGCCGAATCGCCGGCCGTAAGGCGAATTGAACTTCCGCTGGCCCTGCACCCTACCGATAATAAGATGAAGCAAATGGTACACGCCACCGATGTACACAACGGTACCGGGCCACTGCCCCGCGGCTATACAGGAAAGAACGTGCTGGTAGGCATTATAGACGATGGCATCGACTTTAGCCATCCCGATTTTTACGACTCTGCCGGCCGTTGCCGTATTTCTACCGTCTGGAATATGGATTATGGCGGCCATCCGCCCGCAGGTTATACCTATGGCACCGAATGGACCAGGGACAGCCTGGAGCGGTACGGCCATTTGTTTTCCCGAGATCGTGCGATTGGTAAATACGACATGCAAAAAAAGTTTGGTTACAGTTTCCATGGCACCTCGGTGGCGGGGCTGGCGGCTGGCAATAATGGCATGGCCCCTTCGGCCGATATAGCCGTGGTGGCCCTTACCGCCTTTGCCGATACCATCTTAAACAGTAACCGGTTGATAGATGGTATTAATTACCTGCTGCAAAAAGCGAAGGCCGAAAACAAAAAATGCGTGGTCAACATAAGCCTCGGCGTTAGCGATGGCGCTCCACACGATGGCAAAAGCCTTATAGAGCAAGCCATAGACAACCTGAGCTATAAAAACCCCGGGTTGCTTATTTGTACATCGGCGGGCAACAATGGCAATAACTGGAAACACTGGGGTGGCTTTCCTATCCATAAGGATTCGAGCTTTTCATTTTTTTACAGCTCGGGCCTTGCCAGTCTTTACTTTACCATACCCCGCAAATACCGCGACAGCCTGTCGATATCAATAGGCGAAAGCAACCTTGGCAGCCTTAACAATCCGAACATTAGCCGCGACAGTGTTTTTTTTCAAACACCTTTTTATTCCATCGCCCAATTGCAACAGGCCACGGCCCCGGTTACGGTACAATCGACGGACGCCACTAACATTACACGAAGCCGGCTGCAATTTGCTTCTTCGCCTTACAACGACGAGTATGATGAAATGGTAGTGACGGTTGATGCTTACCAGCGCTACAACAACAATACTTTTGATCCGCACCTTTACCGTTTTATTATCAAAGGCAAGGGCACACTGCATGCCTGGTATCCGTTTTTGAACCTGCACCCGATGTTTTTGTTCGATCGTAACCCCCTGCCCAACGATCCTACTTTTCATTTAAGCGATAATAACCTGACTACTGTAATACCCTCCAATGCATTTTCGGTTATTTCGGCGGGGGCCTACAACATAAGGACATGTTATGTAAACATTCGCGATAAAATTATTAGCCAGTACAATGTATGCAGGCCGGCCTATTTTACCAGTCGCGGCCCTACGCTCGATGGCCGTATCAAACCCGATATTATGGCGCCCGGCGATAATGTAATGTCGGCCCGGTCCAGGTTCGATGATTTTCTTGGTCACGATTTTATTGTAGATACCAATACCGTTTCGTTTGGCGGCACCAGCGCCAGCAGCCCAATAGTGGCGGGTGCGGCGGCGCTTTTGTGGGAAAGATTTCCAGACATCTCGGGCGACAGTATTAAAACCCTGCTAATGCGCAACACGGTCAACGATTTTTATACGGAAGAATTTGGACCCAGCCCCAACAACCTGACCGGCTATGGCAAGCTGGATGTGTTTAAAGCCATGACGGGCACAACACTTCCTCCTATTGACTGCAATGCGAAGGATACCTGTGTTTCGACATATACCCCGCCCCCGCCGCCCATGCCAGGCGGCACCATCACGACCGAAAGTTTTGCCTTGTATCCAAACCCGGCGGGCAGCGTTGTACAGTTAAAGTACGTTAGCCAAACGTCGTTCGCCGTAACTATTTTTGAAAGTAAGGGCCGCAACATGCGCACTATCATAAAAGGGCCTTCGGGGGTTGGCGGAGGAATAATGTCGTTGCCGGTGGCGGCCCTGGCCGGTGGAATTTATTTTGTACGAATTACGGACATCGATGGAACAGTGAAAAAGGTAATACCGCTGTTGGTGGCACATTAGGCATTTTTGCCTTACCATCGTTGGCATTCCGTTCGGCATCCAGAGTTTATGCGGTTATCTTTTCGCTTTCGTTTTTTGAATTGACAACCGGATTATCATCTCTATTTGTCCAAAATATTGCCTGTACATCAAAAATAACAAGATGGGAAAGTGTTTACCTGTTGCTGATATCAATTATGCTTTGTTTTATTGAAGTACCGCCATGTATCAGTTTTATTACAGAAAGTAAAATACCTGATATAGTAGCAAATACCAATCTTCATACAAGCATTGTTTATGCATTGGATTTATCATTGATTGTTCCTTCCATGTTTATCTCTGCCATTCTTCCTTGGAAAAATAAAAGCTGGGGAATTGTATTATCAACAATGATGCTGGTAAAAGCATTTACGTATGGGTTGGTATTGGTAATTGGCAGTTTTTTACTGGCTGCCAAAAATATTAAAGAGCCTTTATTGCCTGTACACAAACTTTGTTGGCTTTGGGCCGTTGATAGAAATATGGCAAATGATAACAATCATTGTTGTTGGGGGGAACGTTATTGTGGAAAGCAAAGTGGAATGAACTTTTGCCTAATCAAATAACTAAAATAGATTAAACATGAAAAATCAATCCCAGTTAAATGCATCAGGAGTGTTATTATTTCTTGCCGGTAGTTTAAGTTTAATGGGCATCATTACTGGAGAAATATTTTATTCTGGAGGGTACACCACATTTAAAAATGAAATCAGCGATTTGGGTGGCTCCCGACCACCCAACAGTATCATTCATCAGCCATCGGCAACTATTTTTAATTTCACCATGATGGCGACAGTGTTCTATTGAGATAAAATACAAGAGCAACACCTTATCTATCATACCTGGTGTTGTTTGCATTTTGGGTGGTTTTTATGCAGCAGGACAAGGAGGCAACTTGCCCGGTGGAATATTTCTTGATGGAATATTTTTAGCATTATGGTGGTTTACTCGTAAACACGTTGTTTCGGTCTCATCTGGCGGAGAAACTTTATGGTCCAAGGTATGGGAGACGAAAAAATCAGTGACTTTGTTCATACGTTTCTGTCGCCAAACAGACACGAATTAATCAGTTGCACAAAGTTTACGAACTTAACCGAATTATACACGTTCACAAGTTGAGCGTAGAGCCGCAGCCAACATTAAGATGACTTTGGTTAGGTAATTATTAAAATGGAAGGCTTATTTTTAAAAACATTAATTAAGCCGATAAATAAAATGAAATTATTTTATTGCCGCAGACTTTCTTTTTTTCCATCTATAGTGACTGTTTTGCTGCTTGTATGTTTGGCAGGATGCAAAGAAGAGAAAGAAAAAATAAAACCCTCCTTCACGCCTTTAACCGAAGCGGTATATGCTTCGGTGAATGTGCAGCCGGTGGATGAATATTCGGCCTACTCGCCTGTTAGTGGCATTATAAAAAACGTTTTGGTAAAAGAAGGGGATGTGGTACGTAAAGGCCAGGCGCTATTTCAAATTGAAAACGACAACCCGCTCATTAATGCGGAGAATGCCCGCTTGTCGTACCAGTTGGCAAAAGATAATTTTACCGGAAACCAATCGCCTTTAATAGAACTTGAAAACCAGGTAGTCACCGCACGGTTAAAACTGGCGAACGACTCTTTAAATTATGCCAGGCAGCAAAACCTGTGGCAAAACAGAATTGGTACCCAAAGCCAGCTTGATGATCGTTTGCTCGCTTATCAAACCGCTAAAAAAAACCTGGAGACATTACAAAACAAATACGGGCAAACAGTTAACCAGTTGCGTGTGCAAATGCAGCAGGCACAGAACAATTACCAGGGCAATAAAAACGTGTCAAAAGATTTTACCGTAACCAGCCAGATAGACGCCAAAGTGTATAGTGTTCAAAAAAAAGCCGGTGAAATGGTGCTGCCCCAGGAGCCTTTGGCCATGTTGGGCAAAGCAAACGATTTTGTAGTGGAAATGCTGGTGGATGAAGTGGATATAGCTCGTATTCAACTGGGGCAAAAAGCATTAATAAAGCTGGATGCCTACAACAATGAAGTTTTAAAAGCAACCATCTATAAAATATATCCTGCCATGGATGCCCGCACACAAACTTTTAAAATTGAAGCCGTGTTTGATGAGCCGCCAAAAGTGTTATACCCCGGCCTAACCGGCGAGGCCAATATTGTTATAGCCGAAAAAAAGAAGGTACTTTCAATACCATACGAATATTTAATAAACGGCAATAAGGTTCTGACGGATACCGGTGAGGTAACCATAAAAACAGGACTGATGAATTTTGAAAGGATAGAAATATTATCAGGCATAGATACCAGCCGGTTTATCTATAAACCCAAATAGGCATGAACTTTTTAGTATTGGTAAATATTGCAAAAACCCATTTGCTGGCCCGTTTAAAACAGTCCATAACGGCAGCGCTGGGGGTTACTTTTGGCATAGGCACCTTTATTATTCTGGTTAGTTTTATGACGGGGCTTAATAATTTACTGGATGGTTTGATCCTGAACCGAACGCCGCATATTCACTTATACAACCAGATAACACCCAGTGTTCGGCAGCCGGCCGAACTGATCAATCCTACCCATAGCAGCTTGGTGATTGTGCATTCCATAAAACCCAAAAAGGTGCAGGCGCGCATGTACAACGCACTGCCTTTAATAGATTTTTTGCGAAAAGATGAAAGGGTGATTGGCGCCACCCCGCAGGTTAAAGCCCAGGTATTTTATGTGTCGGGCTCTATTGAACTAAATGGTATTATTAATGGTGTGGATATTATGGAAGAGAACCGCCTGTTTAATGTGGGCGATTATATTGTGCAGGGAAATCCAAAGGACCTGAGCCGCACCGACAATGGAATAATTATTGGAGCAGGTATTGCTAAAAAAATGTCGGTACACCTGGGCGATAAGATACAGGTGACTTCTGCCGCAGGCGATATTTTTCCTTTAAAAATAGTGGGCATCTACCAAAGCGGTTTGGCCGAAATTGACGATATACAGAGTTATGCCAATCTTAAAATTACCCAAACCATTTTGCGCCAGGGCGATAATTACATTACCGATATCAATATAAAACTGCACGATATTGAATTGGCTGCAGGCATGGCTAAAAAGCTGGCCGATCAGTTTAAGGTAACCGCCGTCGATATAAAATCGGCCAATGCACAGTTCGAAACAGGTACCTCTATTCGTAATATGATTACCTATTCAGTTTCGGTTGCCTTGCTTATTGTAGCGGGTTTTGGCATCTATAACATTTTGAATATGCTTATCTACGAAAAAATGAACGACATCGCTATTTTAAAGGCAACGGGCTTTTCGGGCAACGATGTGCGCTGGGTATTTATGCTGCAGGCCATGTTTATTGGTGTTGCCGGTGGTATTGCGGGTTTAGTGGTCGGGTACTTTGTTTCGGTTGTTATTGACAACGCGCCGTTTGAAACCCAGGCCTTGCCCACGATAAAAACTTTTCCGGTCAATTTTAATGTGTTGTTTTACGTGGTAGGAATTGTGTTTGCCCTTGCCACCACTTTTGTAGCGGGTTTATTGCCCGCCAATCGCGCCAAAAAAATTGACCCGGTCGAAATATTAAGAGGCCAATAATTATTATGGAAATTGTTTTAGAAGCCAGACATATAAGCAAGGAGTTTTTTGAACCGGTTACTTTTAAAGTGCTCGACGATATTTCGTTTAAAATATACCAGGGCGAGTTTGTGTCTATTATGGGCCGGTCGGGTTCGGGTAAATCTACTTTGCTGTATGTGGTAAGTACAATGGACACCAAATACGATGGCCAGTTATACCTGCAGAACGAACTGCTTACGGGCAAGACCAACCGCCAGTTATCCGATGTAAGAAACAGTCATATTGGTTTTGTTTTCCAGTTTCATTTTTTACTGCCCGAGTTTACCGTGCTGGAGAATATTATGCTGCCCGCCAAAAAGCTGGGCAAAAAAACCTTTGAACAAATAGAAGCCGACGCTATGCAGAATTTGCGGTTATTGGGTATGGAAAGCAAAGCTGCCAAAAGAGCCAATACTATTTCGGGGGGTGAAAAGCAGCGGGTGGCCATAGCCAGGGCGTTAATTAATGAGCCAGCCATTATTATGTGCGATGAACCGACCGGAAACCTTGACAGTAAAAACGCCCAAAACGTTTTTGAAATCTTTAAAACGCTTTCCGCCGAAAAACAGGTTTCGCTGCTGGTTGTTACCCATGACCACGATTTTGCCGCTGGAACTGACCGGATTATAGAAATGGATGATGGAAGAATTATAAACGGCAACCCAAAGTCGGTTACTTAAGAAAATTTCACGCCCGCCCGGCTGACGCCAGTCGGACAGGCAAAAAGACACAACGAGCAAAGTTGCATTGATGGCCCACTTCTTCTTTACGTCCTTTACGAGATATTCAAAAAGCCAAAACAACATTGAATAGAAACAGGGAATAAAGTTGCCGGACGATTGCTGACAGGCCCGCAGACGACACACTTTAATAAGAGATAAAAATTTGTTGTTACAAAAAGCTTGAATTATTTAATTTGAAACCCTATCTTTTAATTTGTATTCATAAATTATTAAACCTTACACTCAATGTCATTAACTTAGGGTGTTCGTCATCCTGAACTTGTTTTCAGTATCTCCTGGAAAGTATCAGGTGAGATACAGGGGATGCTGAAATAAATTCAACATGACGGCTCGTTTTAAATGAATGCCACTGCTTA
>JBBRCW010000180.1:0-13648 GCA_038204535.1 Chitinophagales bacterium
GAAATTGCTTTGTACTAAAAAGAGTAATAGAAGCAGCTTCAAACTTGCCTAAGCCAAAAAAAACAATACCGTAAGGCCTCGCTAAACGAATGATTTAAAGAGATTTATATCTTAGGTTGACGCCTATGCCCATAGGGGCTACCTGTTTATAGAATATAAGATCAATCGGGTATAGGGGCTCCCCATAGGAGCCGCCCAAATTCATCAAAGCAGGAAGCACCTACGGAGCTTTGATCTGACACTACCATGTATTTTTCTATAAACAGGAAGCTCAAAATGGAGCAAAAAAGACTTTACGAATGTGTCCATACGATAGGCCATTCGGTGGGGCAGGCACAGAGAAAAACAAGAGTCTTTCTTAGAGAAGCAGCTTACTTCTTTTTTGTGCGGCTTTCTTTCGGCTTTTCTTTGTGGTTAATTATCGTTAGTTATAGCGGTTCGTTATTACCATATCTCCCTCCTAACCCCACGCCATTCGCATTGGTGTCAACTTAATTTTTTTTTGGATAGAATTGCAGGTTCTTATTCTGCTACGGTTGCCCGCCCGGCTGACACCCCGCCAGAATGGTTTCGTCGGGCTGGCAGTCGGGCGGGCCAGGATGAATATATATTTGGACGGGTATTAGTTTAGTTCCGATTTTCAGGAACTCACCTTTTGTGCCTATTTCTTTGCTGCGAATAGTTCCATTGCACCATTCGTTCCTATGGAACGACAATACATAATTTCCAATTTTTTCTTCCGATGGAACATGAAGAGCCATGACAATTTTCACCTTCAATTTTTGATTGCCACCGCTCAACTACAGTTTAGGTTCAGCTTTTAAAGTGGGAAGGAAATCGCCGAACCGTCCCATAGGGACGACTGGTTGGTAGAAAATATCACCTGCGAATTGTTGATAGCGTTCCAGCGGAACGCCTCGTGCTTAAACCAGAACGCCTATCTTTTTTTGCTCCGTACGTTCCGGTAGAAAATAAGAAATTATTACAAAGATTTCTGGTAAACTTTTACGAGAAAATTTTAATGCGAAAACAGGTTGGGAGAAATTGAGGTGAAAGATGCGGTAGATGGGTGTTCCGGAAAATCGGAATTGATTCAACAAAAAGATGGTCAAGGGAAATCCAACTGTTTGTACCAAAATTTATACGCTAAGTTGACACCTATGACGCCTTTCGGCGGCGCAGGCGCAGAGAAATACATGAGTTTTTCACCGAGAACGCAGAGAAGCAGCTTCCTTCTTGATTTTTCATTCTTATCCAATTCAAAAAAATCGTTGGCCGGTTTCTTAAACAGAAAAGAAAGTTTTAAAGCAAGAACGATAGAGGGCAAATACTGGTTTGTCTCGATGGAGTTGATGGTTTGACGCGACACACCAATTCATATTGAGATATTCCAAATAATTATGTCGGCCAAACTCGTTCTGCGACTAATACTTTTGGGGAGTTTGGCTATAAAAACTTATTTTGTAATCAAAGATTGATAAATGAAGTGAATAATTTATATGCGAATTTTTCAGCATCAACAATAAATTTTAAACGATGAGCATGCGATTTAAACTAAACAATATTCAGCAAAAATGGAATGAAGAAAACAAAACCGATTTTTCGGACCTGTCTGCAGTTTTTCTTAGCTGCACCTTAAAAAGGTCGCCTGAGGTTTCTAACACGGAGGGGCTCATGGCCATGTCGCAAACAATTATGGAAGCCAATAAAGTTAAAACAACCCTTATTCGTTTAGTGGATCACACCATTGCCTTTGGCGTGCAGCCCGATATGACCCAACATGGGTGGGAAAACGATGAATGGCCAGCCATCCAACAAAAAATTATGGCAGCTAAAATACTGGTTATTGGAACGCCTATCTGGCTGGGCGAAAAATCGTCGGTGGCAACGCTGGCAATCGAAAGGCTATATGGTTACTCCGGTAAAACAAACGACAAAGGCCAATATGCCTATTATGGACGAACCGGCGGCTGCATCATCACCGGCAACGAAGATGGTATAAAACATTGCTCCATGAATATTCTGTATAGCCTGCAGCATCTTGGTTATGTAATTCCGCCGCAGGCCGATGCCGGATGGATAGGGGAGGCAGGGCCAGGCCCATCGTACTTAGACGAAAACTCAGGCGGAATTGAGAATGACTTTACCACACGCAATACCACCTTTATGACGTGGAACCTGATGCATATGGCGCGCATGTTAAAAAATGGGTTTCCTGACCACGGCAATCAGCGCAACGACTGGGACAATACAAAACATGATCACCCCAACCCGGAATACAGGTAATTGCTGTTGCAATAATTCATTGCTTTCAATCTTTTATGGCTGAATATTTCCTTTTTCTTTCTGGTTATTTGAATACCTACATCACGCCATAAATAAACATAGCCCCCGCCCATATAGAAACCGGGCCAATTACCAGGAACATGGCTGGCTTAATAAGGTTTGAACTCCAAAGTGTATATTGATGATGCAACTTTCTGGGGACAAAAAACAGTATCAGGGAAGTGGAAAGCATGAGCCAGCCGAATAGATAAAATGCCTGCGGATATCTTGAAAAGCCGGCATAGTAAATCAGTGCCGCTGCCGGAAGCATCCGAAGTGATATTTCAGCATAGTTTATAAAATTGGTGCTTCCCGCTTTTTGAATTATTTCTTTTGCTTTGGAGGCAGATATAAGCATCAAAACTCCTGCTGCCACCAGGTAAATTCCAAAAACTATAATGATCCATTTTGCGGTTTCTACCATCAATGTAAGTTATCATCTTTTTTGTCGAATGTTATTTCTAAAGATGCAGCAATGCTATGTTGATTCTGCAGGCTGGCTATTTTTTTCTGTAACAGCACTTTCTCAGCGTCGGACTGTGTTAAGGTAATGGCTTTTTCCAGGTTCAATTCAGCTTTCCGGCGATCTGTTGCCGAATAGATATCGCCGAGTAAACTGTAATACAGATAGTGCTTTTCCCATTCTTTTATAAACGGTGAATGATGTATCTGCTGTAACGTAGCTTCCGCACCGGTTAACTTGAAAATTACGGTCATTCTATTTAAAGCGATGAAGGCAGTGGGATGAAGCGTAGCCAGCATATCGTAGTAAGTAAGTATGCGCTGCCAGTGGGTATCGGCAAAGGTGCGGGCAATGCAATGTTCATACGCGATAGCCGCTTCAATATGATAGGTGCTGATCACTTCGCCGTAAGCAGCTTTGTTCATCCAGTCGTTTCCTTCTTCAATTAATTGATGGCTCCATTTAGAACGGTCTTGCTGCGCCAGTAAAATGATCTCTCCTTCGGGGCTTATCCGGCTGTTGATACGGGAAGTGTGGAAACACATGAGCGCCATGGCTGAAAAAACAGGGGGGCTTTGTGTTTGTTCATTTTCGCAAAGCAGCTTACACAAATACATTGCCTGGGCAAGCAGGTCTCTTCGTATCAACTCGCTGGAGTGGCTGCTGTAATATCCTTCGTTAAAAAGGAGGTAGATAGCTTTTAATACCGTATCGGTTCGTTCGCCCAATAGGTGTACAGGCGGAAAGGCAGGCTTAATCTTTTGTTCCCTGAAAAATTCTTTGGTGCGGTAAAGCCGTTTTGAAATGGTGTCTTCTGAAGTAATAAACGCTTTTGCAATTTCGGAGGTAGAAAAGCCGCAAAGGGTTTTAAGGATAAGGGTAATCTGGCTTTCGGGATTGATTTCAGGCTGGCAGCAGGCAAACATCATGCGCATAAGGTCGTCCTTTATTTCATCGGCCTGCCAAAGTTTTTCCATTTGTGTTACCAGCGTATATTCAGATCGCAGCAGCGCCCTGTCGGGATCATTAAAATCGATGGACAGGGCAAACCTGTTTCGGCGTAAAGCATCTATGGTCTTATTTTTTGCTACCTGCATCAGCCACGCCGAGGGGTTAGCAGGCAGTCCTTTAAGAGACCAGGATTGAACAGCCGTAATAAATGTTTCCTGCACTACATCTTCCGATAGTTCCAGGTTTTCTATCCCAAATATTTTGGTAAGTATAGCAACCATCTTGCCCGATTCGTGCCGGAAAAGATGGTCGGTTAGCTGATTGATATCAGAAGTTATCATTTTAAATCAGATCGCTTTCATTCTGTTGTTTCGGGCATTATGTTCCAGTTCGCACAAGCCAAGCGCCTCCATCAGCGGTGGTACATACATGCCAAATCTGCCGCGAAGCCCTTTCTTTAAACCATACCATCCGCCTACAGGATTGTCAGGCGATCGGCCCCATGCCTCAACTGTTCCATCTTTGGCTGGCTTTTGTTCGTCGGCGCTTCCCAGATCCATCCAGTCGCCATGCTTTTTAAGCATTGCATGCAGGTCTGCAATGCAGCGATAATCATAATGCAGTACTGTTTTACCCACGGTGCAAACCAATATATCCCTGCCATCCTTCTCAGACTTATGCATCGTGAATTCCGACGTTAATGGGGGCGTATTCAACTGTAACGGATTTTCTTTTGTTCCGATTTCTTTTTCCATTTCGTTCATTTATTATTAGTGATAATTCAATTGAATGCTGCTGCCTACAAAATCGAGGTCTTCCGATTGGGAGCACTTACAGATGCACTTGCCTTTAACGCTGTTCTGAATTTAGTATACGCTTCTACCTGGTTTAATTTGTTCTTGTTATCGCTATTAATAGGTTGCTTAAAGATACAAAGCTGCCGGTAAATTTTGCAACAGGCAACTGTGTACTTAAGCTCGCTGAGACAAAGAGCCATCCTTAAATGGTCATTTCTTTTATTTCTCTTACCTCTACTATGCCGTTATCGAAAGCCAGGATAGGGCATCCTTTGGCAATCTCATTGGCCTCTTCCATTGTAGCTGCTTTGCAGGCCAGGTAGCCGCCCACCATTTCTTTACCTTCCATAAAAGGGCCATCGCTTACTACTTTTTCTTTACCCCTTATAACAGTGCCCTGAGGTGTCAGCGGCTGGGCACCGATCAGTTTTCCCTGATCTTTTAAATTTCCCATCCATTGCATCCATGTTTGCATGTGGGCTTGCCATGCTTCCGGCGATTCCATAGAGGCCGGACCTTCGCCGCCCCTGAATAACAACAAGTATTCTTTCATTTGATTAAATTTTTGGTTGATAAGGTGGTTTAGTATTTCATGGCTTCCTTAGTAAAATACTTTTTCAGAAAGGCCATTTGTCCTATATCATAGCTTTCATGTTGCGCCAAAAAAGCAATGGTACCGCCAATGGTAAAATCGCCCGTGGGGTTTTTCATGGGAGCGTCTGCAGCCAGGTGTTCGTCGGTAACAGCGCTTAAAGCATCATTAAGCAAGCCCGATGCTTTTTGCCATTCGGCTTTCACGTCGGATAACGAGGGCAAACTGGTTTCATCATCAAAAGGCTTGAAATTTTCAAACATGCCTTCGTAGGGATTTTTGTCAGCTGGCTTTCCAAGCAGGGCGCACATCATGTAGCGGCCCCAGACAGTGTGTGTTGCAATCCAGTTAAGCGGATTATTATGGTCGCTTATTCTTTCTTTCGCCTGCACTTCTGTTACTCCTTCAAGCGCGTTGGTAAAAAGGCGGCCGTTGAGACTTAAAATTAAGCCAAGGTGGTTGGTTGATTGTGCCATGTTTATGGTTTTTTATTTGTTGTAAAAAAGTGTTTTAGATTTTTTTGTGCTACTTACGGTATCCTTCGCTTCCAAAGGCTTCGCCCCGGCCGGTCTGGCAATACTGCCGCAAACTTTCCAGGTAGCGGCCCCAGCTAAAACAACAGGAAGCATAAAAATCATCCTGCGCCTCCCATCCATAGTGAGAGAAACGAACACGGGTTTTACCGTCGTTTTCATCCAGCAAAAATGTGAAAGTATTTCCTAGCCACCCATGTTCGCTGCCGGGGCATTCCCATACCAGTTTATTGCCTGCGTCCTGATCTACTACTTTCATTTTCGGGCCCTTAAAATCGCCAAAGTCAAATTGCAGCGATCCTCCAGGTTCAGCAGATCCGGTTACCTGTGTTGTCCACCAGTTCGATAATCCTTTCAGAGTAGAAATAGCTTCGAAAACTTTGTCTCTTGAAGCATTGATGTGGTAAAGTTGTTTAATGGCGTAAGACATACAATCGTTTTATAGTGTTAAAACGAACCGGGAAGCAGAATCGGAATCCCAGACAATATTTTTTAAATTTTTTTCATGAGCTTAAATTTTTGGTTAGAAAAATTGCACGTTTACATGGGTATGACGAACGGGCAGCGCCGAATTGGACAGGCAGCCAAAATCTTTTTTAAGAAGGAACAATTTTCTGAAGGTGATTTGTATTTTTTATTTGTTGAAATGAAAAATCAAACGATTTTAGAAATAATAAAATTTAAAGTTTAGGGACTCATGGGACTGGTGGGACGATTACCCGGGCGACGTGTCACCCGAGTCGCCAATGTCCCCCAGAGAACAAAAGGTAAAAAAAAATAGCACCATCAGTCATACGCTTTATCCACAATGGTCATTACTTCAAAAGTCTTTTTTGCACGATCGTAGTCAGCTTTCTTTTTTGGGTCTTTGCTTAAAACTCTTTCAAAAGAGTTTGGATGCCAGCATATATTAAAATCAGATTTGCCTTCTTTGGCAATTGTATAGCAATCTTCTGCTTTTCTAAAAATATCGGCATAGGTGTCCCTCGCATCCATTTCAACAATAGCACAGTGAAAAGACAGGTGAATGTTTTCTCCCAAAATTTTATCGGTTTTTTTTGAGAATTCTTCAAACTGTGCTGCTAACCTGTTTGAAAACCCAATGGCATCTGCCTGGTCTCCTTCAATTATAAAAACAAACTCATCACCACCCGGATAAACGCGGTAAAAGCTTTCCTTCTCTTTTTTTTCGTGCGCCGAAAATTTATACATGTCCTCATTTCTGCGCATTTTTTTATAAATAGATTGCGCCATGGCCCTTAACAGATCGTTGGTTTTATTGAAACCAAATTTTCTGTTGATCTTTCTAAAATCTTTCAGGTCAATGTATATAAACTGCCTTGTATGGTTCGCATGGCCGTCAGACTGTTCATCAATGTCTTTTTGAAGGCTTCTGCTGTTGGGGATGCCTGTAATGACGTCAGTCAAACGTTCATTTTCAGAGATTTTCAGTTTGTCTTTTAAATTATCTCTGTCTTTTTTGGTGATCTCGTGCTGGTTATATTCTTTTTGCCAGAAGTAATTCATTAGAAACCACACCGACAGTGTACATATAAAAATCAGCAGAAATACAAATCGCCAATTTAAAAAAATTCCATTGGGGACAAACAGGTCGTAAAAATCTTCCCATTTTGAAAAGGTGCCTACCAGGGTTGTCGTAATTATAATAAACCCAATTACAAGTCCGAATTTCAGTTCAATTGCAAGAGGTTTAGGATTGGCCATAAATAAACCATTATTTGAAGAAAAAATTAGCTGGGACAGCCTGTCATTTCTATAATTGCTGTCTTCCCTTTCAAAATAAGAAGTAATGCAACAAAAAGCAAATAACCGGATGTCGCACACGGGCCATTTATTGCCAGGATTAATTAAACCATTAGTTTCGGTGCGGTTTCCGAAACTCTTCGTTGTTTACGAATGTTAGCTGTCAGTTCACATTAATGTTACTCTGCCGGAATGTAGATATCAAAAGCAGCTCCCTTTCCAGGTTCGCCTTTTGCAGATATTACCCCAAAATGATTTTCAACAATTTTTTTAACGATGGCAAGCCCAATGCCCGTTCCTTCAAACTCGCTTCTGCCATGAAGGCGTTGAAAAACCTCAAATATTTTCTCGCAGTATTCTTGTTCAAAACCAATACCGTTGTCTGAGATATTAATGTGGCAATAAAGTTGATTTTTTGAGAGTTTTGGATGCCCAAGGTTGGCGCCTTCAACAATTTCGCTACCTATTTTTATATGGAGAGGCCGGTTGTTTGCAGCAAATTTGAGTGAGTTGGTAAGCAAATTAGAGAGGAGTTGCCTCAGCTGAAAGGGAATTACCCGTGCCTCACACATTTGCCCGATGTCAATAATGGCTTTTTTTTGATTAATTTCTTCAGTCAAATCTCCTTTTACCTCCTGGACGATTTTTAGCAGGTTTACCTTTTCAAATATTCTATGCGCCGTATTGGTGCGGCTATAACTAAGCAAATCATCTATAAGTATCTGCATGCGTTTTGCGGCATTCAGCATGCGATCAAACTTGTTTTTTCCGTTTTCTGATAAGTTGTCAAATTCTTTTTCCAGTATCTGAGAAGTGAATGTTTGGATCTTGCGCAGCGGTTCCTGAAGGTCGTGGCTGGATATATAGGCAAAAGCCTGTAGCTCCTTATTAACCAGTTCAAGTTCTTTATTTTTTTGCTCCAGCTCTGAAGCGTTTGTTTTCAAATTATCATCGGCATTTTTTCTATCAGTTAAATCGTGGGTTACTTTCGAAAATCCGATCACTTCTCTTTTTTCATTATGAACAGCGTTTATTACTACGCTGGCCCAAAAAAGGCTTCTATCTTTTCTTACTCTCCATCCTTGCTGCACCGCACGACCGGTTTGTCTTGCTTTTTCAAGCAATATGTTAGGCAGGCCATTTTTTCTGTCTTCAGCCGTATAAAAAGAGGAGAAATTTTTACCAATAATTTCACCGGCCATATAACCTTTTATTTTTTCTGCTCCTAAGTTCCAGTTTTCTATGGTGCCGTCAGGGCTTAAATAAAGGATGGCATAATCCTGCACTTCCTCCACCATCAGATGATACTTTTCTTCGCTCTTTCTCAACGATTGATTTAATTGATGCAGTTCACTGGTTCGTTCCGCTATTATTTTTTCAACCTTTTGCCTGGCCACTACCTGCCTGGTATTTTCGAGCACCCAAAGTGCTACCTTTTTCACTTTTTCATTTTGGTCTTTTAGCGGAGCAAAAACAAATGTTACATATATGTTTTCTGTTTTGCCATTTCGTGTAATATGCAGTTTTTCTTCGTTACAATAACAGGTAATTCCTTTACCTAATACCTGTTTAAAAGCTGCTTCATGGTTTGGGCTTTCCTCCGTAAAAACATCCCGGTAACGCTTTCCGGCAATTTCTCCAAAAGGTTTTCCTGCAATCTCAATAAAACTCGCATTTGCAATTTCTATTTCTCTTGATTGCGCATCCATTACGCAAATGCCGATGGGAGCCTGCAATACCATGTTGTGCAGGTCCTGTTCGCCTTCCTCTACTTTGGTAAGGGCCAATTTAAAATCAGTAATGTCAATGCAAGAACTGATGTACCCGGAAAAATACCCGTTTGGCAGAAAAAGGGGCGAACATTGCGCCATCAGCCAGCGATAAGCGCCCAGCTTATTGAGAACCCTGAATTCGCCGCTAAACCAAATATTCTTTTTATGAGCAGTAAAGTAAATATCAAGGTATTGTTTTTTGTCTTCAGGATGTATGAGGTCGGCCCAGCCAAATTGCAAAAGATCTTCCACTTTACGCCCGGTTAAATTCACCCACGCTTTGTTGAAATAAGTTGCGTTGCTGGTTTCATCAGCCACAGCAATTAAAATATCCGAAGCTTCCGCCATCGTTCTAAAACGTTCTTCGCTTTCTTTCAGCGCCTGCCCGGTTTCAATTTGACTGGTTATATCGGTATTGGTTCCAAACCATTGGGTAACCGCGCCCTGGTCGGTGTGTACAGGTAAAACCCTTGTTAAAAATTGGCGGTAATTGCCATCGGCTGCTTTAATTGGAAAAACCATTTCGAAGGGTTGGCCTAATTGAATAGATGTTTCCCATTTTTCCATCACCTCCGAAAGCCCGGCAGGGTCGTGTACTGATTGCCATCCCCATCCCTCCATTTGCCCGGAGGTTGTGCCTGTGAATTCATACCATTGCTTGTTATACCAATATATCCAGCCATCGGCTTTAGCCATCCATGCCAGGTTGGGAATATTATCTGGCATGGTCCTGAAACGATATTCGCTTTCAGTCAGTTTTTTAAAGGTGTTTACTTTCTCTGTTGTCTCCACTACAGCGACAAAAACGCCTGCCGGTTTTCCTGATTCATCTATGACGGGACTGTAGCTGAATGTCCAGAAAACGTCTTCTATCCGGCTGTTTCGATATATGGGCACAAGGAAATCCTTGTTCCAAATAGTTTTACTTTCATTTAAAACTTCATCTATCCATGGCTTAATCGTTGTCCATATTTCGGCCCAGGCCTCTTCTCCATTCATTCCTAATATCATGGGGTGTTTGCCTTCTTTTCCTAAGCTTGGTCTAAAAGCATCGTTATAAAAACAGGTGAGGTCTTTTCCCCAAAATAATACTATCGGAAAACCTGAGCGCAGCAGTATACTGAGCGTTGTTCGTAAACTTTGCGGCCAGGTTTCAGCGCTGCCCAGCAATGTTTTGCTCCAGTCTTTCTCACGGGTCAGTTGACCCATTTCGCCGCCACCCGATAAAAAGTCCAAAATATTGTCTTGAGATGTGCTCATTAATTGAAATGTCCTTTTTAGAACTAATAATATATTTTTTTTACTTCGTGACACAGGTTAAACCCGAATTTCGAGAAATCGGCAATTGCCTTCTGAATCACATGTTTTAAAATTGAAAATACAGCACATATTTAATACAATATTCGTTGTCTTTATCGTATGATAAATTTATGGCATTTATTTTTAGAGATGCTGAATAAGTAATAACAGGATTTTTTTAATTTTTGACCGATCTCTTTAATTTTTGACCGGTTTTCTAAACTGGTTTTTCGTGGCATATTTTTGGGGATAAAGAGCTTCGGGTTTTGGAGCGGTCTTATCAGTAAACAATTTCATTAAGTCTGTGCGGCCTGCTACAAACAAGGTTGTTTTTATTAGTCCACACTCCTGAGACATTTTAAAAGGTTCATTGACTTCATGTTTATCGGAAATCATTAAATCAGGCGTGCAATTATCCATACTGTAAATTATAAATTTCGATATTACGATGATTGGTTTTTCTGCGACAATTTTTCTTTTTAGTTAAACAAAAAGGAAGAAGTTGAAATTAATACTGGGAAGCCGGGTATATTATTTTTGCTCTTCCCTACCTTTATCTATAAATCTGCTTGTTATGTTAAAACGACTGCTTGTATCGGCTATTTCGTTCTGTGCAATTACTACATTATTTGCCCAGGACCCCTGGAAGATATCTTCGGGTCCAATTGATCCGTCCAATTATTTTGGTGAAACGGTGGCCAATGGTATGATCGGCATTGTTTCATCGCCCGAACCATTTAAAGTAAAAGATGTGGTGCTCAATGGCGCCTTCGACCTGTATGGCCGTGGCCGCGTAAGCAACATCCTCAAAACTTTCAATTTTTTAAATATGTTTTTGGAGGTGGACGGCGCCCGCATCGAGCGATTTAACCAGGTGCAGAACATGCGGCAGGTGCTGGATATGCAATACGCATCTATGATTACTTCTTTTGACTTTGACGATAAGGCATCGGTGAGCTACACAATGTATGCGCTGCGCCACTTGCCCTATACCGCCCTGGTAGATGTAACAGTCACTGCCAAAAAAGACATGGAAATAACCGGCGCAAGTGTGATGGAAGCACCCGATATGCTAAAAGATGTGCAGAATTATTATAACGAAATAGACCGGCCGCATGTACGTATTTCGCTGCTGACCTCTATGGCCAAAAGCCCCACCGGCAAGCTGACAATGGCGGCATCCAACAGCTTCCTGTTTAACGAGCCGCATGGTTTTGAGCCATCGGTTATCCATGAAATGTGGGACAATAACATGCATCTTACCAAGTTTAAAAAGAAATTGAAAGCAGGGGATACTTACCATTATGCCATTGTGGGTTCAGCTATTACCACAGCCCAGCACGATGATCCACTGAACGAGGCCGAGCGGCTCACCCTTTTTGCCACACTGGAAGGCAGGCAGCGTCTTTTGCAGTTTCACAATAAGGCCTGGGACGAGCTTTGGAAAAGTGATGTGGTGATAGACGGAGATCCCAAAATCCAGCAGGAGGTACACAGCATGATCTATCATCTGTATGCTTTTGCAAGGTCTGGTACCGCCTATGGTATGTCGCCAATGGGTTTAAGCGGATTAGGTTATAACGGCCATTCGTTTTGGGATACGGAGATCTGGATGTATCCTTCTCTTTTGTTACTTCAGCCCGACATTGCCAAATCGTTAATGGAATACCGCTATCAGCGTTTGGATGCAGCCAGGCACAATGCTTTTTCGCATGGGTATAAGGGGGCTATGTTCCCCTGGGAGAGCGCCGCCAGCGGCAACGAGGAAACACCGGTATGGGCACTGAGCGGTCCTTTTGAACACCATATTACGGCCGATATTGGCGTGGCCGCCTGGAATTATTTCGCCGTTACGCAAGACAGGGAATGGTTAAAAGAAAGGGGCTATCCTTTATTGAAAGCCACTGCCGACTTTTGGGCCAGCAGGGTTGAACGAAACGGTCCCGGCCATTACGATATTAAGAATGTAGTGGCTGCCGATGAGTGGGCTGAAAACGTGGACAATAACGCTTATACCAACGCGGCGGCCAGGGCAAACCTAAAATTTGCCACCGACGCGGCCAGGCTGCTGGGCATAGTGCCCGATGTAGATTGGATGAACGTGTATAATAACATTCCTATACTAAAATTTCCGGATGGGGTTACCAAAGAGCACGCATCCTATGCCGGTGAAAAAATAAAACAGGGAGATGTAAACCTGTTGTCATATCCCTTTAAAGAAATTACGGATCCAGCGGCAATACAAAAAGACCTCGACTATTACGAACCAAGGGTAGGTGAGGGGCCGGCCATGACACATGCCATTTTTTCTATTTTGCATAGCAGGTTAGGCATGCCCGATAAGGCGCTGCAGTCTTTTAAGGAAGGCTACACGGCAAATATGCGTCCGCCATTTGGCGTGATAGCCGAAACAGCTACAGGAAACAATCCCTACTTTTTAACCGGGGCCGGTGGTATGGTGCAGGCCATGCTCAATGGCTTTGGCGGCTTAGATATAACACCCGCCGGTATCATCCAGCTTAAAACAAAACTGCCCGCCCAATGGAAAGGCCTGAAGCTAACCGGTATTGGGGTGGAGAAGAAGACATATTTTGTTAAGTGAGGCAACGAAGAACGAATAGTGAATAGTGAATAGTGAATAGTGAACAATGATGAATTGGGTATCAATTTCATTTAAAAAAATTTCAAGCAAAGAAAACAAAGGAGCTAAGTCGCAAAGTTTACTTTATTCTTCTTTGCGCTGCATTTCTTTGCGCCTTTGCGTGAAATGAAAGAAGCATGAATACCCCCGGTTCTGTTGGCGTAGTGCAACCACATTGTTGCCTCTTGTTTAATCTTTGTTGATCAGGTGCAGCGCACCGCAATATTTGCATAAAATCACTCCCGGCAAATTCTTATCCGATATTTCGGTGCGCTACACCTTAGAATGTACTTTAATTTTATTGGCGACAAATATTTGGGTGCGCTGCACCAAAATACAAATTCAATTGTCAATTTTTGCCTAACCTGAACAGTCTTGCCAAAACATGCAATGATTTGAGGAATTCCGTATTAATTATCGTTTACATAAAATAAGCCTTCGGTTTGGTTGGCGTAGAGCAACCACTTTGTTGTCACTTCCTTAATCTTTGTTGATCAGGTGCAGCGCACCT
>JBBRCW010000181.1:0-13634 GCA_038204535.1 Chitinophagales bacterium
GCAGTTCAGGCAGAAGGCAGGAGGCAGAAGAAAGTAGATAGCCAAAACTTGCAGGTGACAGCGAAAAAGGAGCGACGGCAGTCAAATAATTGAAACGTCTTACTTTAAAAACATAAAACAACATGAACCCATTCGCTTACAAAACATTGATCGTTTGGCAGAAAGCCATCATCTTACTTAAATTGACTTATAAGATTTTGGAGAAACTTCCTAAAAACGAAGAATACGGCTTGAAGCAGCAACTAAGAAGGGCCGCTGTTTCTGTTAGTTCAAACATCGCGGAAGGTTCAGGAAGAAAGTCTTCAGCCGAAAGGAAACGTTTTTATGAAATCGCAAGAAGTTCTGTAATTGAAATCGACTCTCAGCTTGAAGTTTCAGTAGCATTGGAATATATACAAAAGGAAGACTGCATTGAAATCAACTCTATAATAATGGAGGAGTTTAAGATGCTGTCAAAAATGATTGACGGATGAGTGGCGGTTCAGAAAGGTGTAAGAAGGAATTCAGACAGAAGTAAAATGAAGTGGGTAAAATAGCAAGAGAAGTATAAATGGCAGATTAAAGTAAGAAAATTGAAAGGCAGAAAAGTCTGGAGTGAGGAATAAAGTTCCTTCTCGCTTCTGCCTGGTATTTTTCTTTCTTTCTCCTGCCTTCTTACTCCTGCCTCCTGCCTGGAATTACGCCTCCTGCCTTCTTACTCCTGCCTCCTGCCTGGTATTCTGCCTCCTGCCTGGTATTCTGCCTTCTGCCTAATTTTCCCTTCTTTTTCTAAAACCAATTTAAATCAATGGCAACATTCATATTAGGTATTCGTCATCATGGGCCGGGCTCTGCTAAAAATGTGAAAGCATTTTTGGAAGACCTTAAACCCGACATCGTGTTGGTGGAAGGCCCGCCGGAGGCCGATGGAATATTGAGCTGGGTGGGTAATAAAGAACTCAGGCCACCCGTGGCAATACTGGCTTACCAGCCCGATAATACAGACAATGCTGTATTTTATCCGTTTGCGGAATTTTCGCCGGAGTGGCAGGCTATTCAGTATGCCAAACTGAACAATATACATGTACGGTTTATGGACCTTCCGGTTGCACACCAGTTTGCACTGAAACAGGAAAAAGATATTACACCCGATGCAGAACCTACGAAACCGGCTTTAAATAATCCGGATATTAATGATGATGAAGTTGTCGTTAAAATAAAAGCCGATCCCGTTGGTTACCTGGCTGCCGCTGCGGGATTTGATGATGGTGAAAAATGGTGGGAGCAGATGTTTGAATACAGGCAAAATAATGAGCAGGTATTTGAGGCGATAACCGAAGCAATGCAGGTGTTGCGCCTTGAGTTTCCGGAAAAGGAAGACCGCCGGGAACAGCTTCGCGAAGCGTGGATGCGTAAAACAATCAGACAGACCGAAAAAGAAATGTTTGACACTATTGCGGTTATTTGCGGCGCCTGGCATGCTCCGGCATTAATTGATAAGCCCAAACAAAAAGAAGACAATGACCTGCTGAAAGGCTTGCCAAAGGTTAAAGTTGATTGCACCTGGGTGCCCTGGACGTATGACCGGTTGAGCATGTATAGCGGTTATGGCGCCGGTATTCATTCACCGGGCTGGTACGAGCACATCTGGAACTATCCGAAAGACGACGGAACAAGGTGGATGGCCAAGGTGGCGACGTTGTTTCGCAAAAACCAAACGGATACTTCTGTGGCGCATGTAATAGAAGCTGTTCGCCTGGCAGAGTCACTTGCAGCGCTCCGTAATTTTTCAAAAGCCGGACTGGAAGAGCTAAACGAAGCTACCCTGAGTGTGCTTTGCAATGGCGAAAGTATTTTGCTGCGATTGATTGATGATGAGTTAATAGTTAGTAACAGGATTGGAGAGGTGCCTGCGGAAATACCAAAGCCGCCATTGCAGGTCGACATCGAAAAATTGCAAAAGAAATTAAGACTTCCGCCCACGGCGGATTATAAAGATTATACCCTTGACCTTAGAAAAGAGAACGACCTGGAGCGAAGCATTTTCCTACATCGGCTGCAGTTACTGAATATTAAATGGGGCTTTCGTTCAGATATATCAGGCAAAGGAACATTTAAAGAACAGTGGCGACTGCAATGGGACCCTGCATTTTCTATCGACATAATAGAAAAAGGAAACCTGGGTAACACCGTTGAAGATGCGGCGGGTAATTATGTGGCGCAGCAGGGTGCCGAAGCAAAGGATTTAAAAGTAGTAGCCGATTTGCTGCAACAGGCTATTCCTGCCGGGCTGCCGAAAGCCATTGAAGCGCTCATCTTAAAAATAAATAATCTTGCAGCGGCCAGCGGCGATGTCATCCAGCTAATGGAAGTAATTCCGGGCCTTGTATCGGTAAGCCGTTATGGCAATGTTCGCAAAACAGATGCGGAAATGGTAACTGGTATTGCCCAAAGTATGATTATCCGGATATGTGTGAGCCTGCCAGCCGCCTGTTCGGCCATTGATGCCGAAGCCGCAGACAACCTGCTTGAACTGTTTTTCAAACTGAATGAATCCATCAATATTTTGCAGCACAATGATATCACACTTCAATGGCAGCAAACCTTGCAAACAATAACCCTAAACAATAATACGGCGCCTGTAATTGCAGGGTATGTTGCCCGGCTTTTGGCCGATTGCAAAGTACTGTCGGGCGATGAACTGGTAAAGGTGTTTCATTATGCCATGTCCTCATCAACACCAGCGGCCAATGCTGCTGCCTGGTTAGAGGGTTTTTTAAAAGGCAGCGGAACCATTCTATTAATAGACCATGAGCTGTGGAATGTAGTGAATGAATGGGTAAAGGGTTTACAGGAAGTTGTATTTAATGAAGTGCTTCCCTTATTGCGACGCACGTTTAGCAACTTCACCAATACCGAACGAAGAAAAATGGGGGAGAAGGTAAAGCATGGAAACACACCTGTGGCGGCAGCGGGCAGCATTCAGACCGGTTTTGATTATGAGCGGGCAAAAAAAGGCATCCCGGTTATAATGCAATTGATGGGTTATAAACTTACAAACTATGACTGACGAAAAGCAAATAAGAAAATGGCGGCTTATACTTGGAGGCCAGCAAAATGACGGTACCGGCTATAGTCTGAATGAGAAAGACATGCAGATGGATAAAACGCTGCAGGCATTGTACGACAGTAACAAACAGGGTGGCCTGGGTCCGTCATCGCCAAATGTTAGCAGGTGGCTGGGCGATATCCGCACCTTTTTTCCTTCGGGAGTAGTGCAGGTGATGCAGCAGGATGCATTGAAGCGTTTAAACCTGACGCAAATGCTATTTGAGAAAGAGATGCTTGAAAACGTTGAACCCGATGTACACCTGGTGGCAACATTAATGACGCTAAGCAGGGTGATACCGGAAAAAACGAAAGACACCGCCAGGCAGGTAGTGCGCAAAGTGGTCGATCAGTTATTGAAGAAGCTGGCTCAGCCTACACAGCAGGCAATTACAGGCAGCCTTCACCGCAGCACACGCAACACCCGTCCGCGGCATAACGAGATCAACTGGCACAGCACTATTTTAAAAAACCTGAAACACTATCAGCCCAAATACAAAACCATCATACCCGAGCAAAAAATTGGCTATGGCCGAAAAAGGAGCTCTTTAAAAGATGTAGTGCTATGCCTCGATCAAAGCGGTTCTATGGGCACCTCCGTTGTGTACTCGGGCATATTCGGATCGGTAATGGCATCCATTCCTGCTGTTAAAACAAAAATGGTTGTGTTCGATACGGCAGTTGCCGACCTTACCGAAGAGCTGACCGACCCGGTAGAATTATTGTTTGGCGTACAGCTTGGCGGCGGCACCGACATACATGCGGCCCTTACCTATTGTCAGCAAATAATTACCCGTCCGCTTGATACAGTACTTGTCTTAATAACCGACCTATACGAAGGCGGCGATCAGAACGGCATGCGTAAACGGGCCATGGAAATGGTTAGCGCCGGAGTGCAGGTAATTGTATTGCTTGCTTTGAATGATGACGGTGCACCATCTTACGACCATGGCAACGCACAGTTTTTATCAAACATCGGTATCCCTGTCTTTGCCTGCACACCCGATAAATTTCCCGATCTGATGGCTGCGGCTTTGAGTAAGCACGACATTTCGCAATGGGCGGCAAGAGAGGAAATTGTGTTGAAGAAGTAAGGAAAAGCGCTAAATTCCCATCTGGCTTTACCGTACCAACAAATGCGCTTGCCGGTAAGTTCCATTGGCAATTGCGTCGGGTTTTGCCAGATCAAAGCCTTGCAGATACTTTCATAATGCCGCCGCTAGCCCAGGCACGTTTAGCCGTATTCCTTTCACTAAAAACGGCGGGGGTCCCTCGCCAACACACATGCTATGAAAAGGAGACTCCGCCGGCACGAAAATTAAACCTATTTGCAACATTCAGGCAAACACATAATGTATATTTTATCCGTATCGTGTAGTAAAAGTCTTTACCTACTGCTACTCAAAAGCTATTTTTGTGTTGATAACTTCCAAATGTGCCGCAAAAAATAGACCCGGTAACCGTATCATTGAACTTCGCAAGGCAAAGAACTGGTCGCAGTCGCAGTTAGCTGATAAAGCGGGCGTGTCTTACGCCCAGATTGGACGCTATGAAACGAAGGGATTGCAGCCCCCGGCAGAAGTGCTGAAGAAAATAGCCGATGCCCTAAATAGTAACGTAGATTATTTAGTGAATGGCGGAACAATGGATAAAGCAAATGCTTCTTTAAAGAATGCTGAAGTAATACGCAATTTTAAAGAAGTAGATGCATTGCCGCAGGAAGATAAATCTGCTCTTATCAGAGTAATTGCCGGTTTTATCAGGGATGTAAAAACCAAACAGGCTTACGCCTCTTAAATTAATGTAGTATGAGCAATATTAATCCACAATATACTTTCGACAACACAGGTAATCCTGTAGAGGTGTTTCTACCCATTGAAGACTGGAATGTTATTTCGCAGGAACTAAATTTAGATTTGCCCCAATGGCAAAAAGATATGATTGATACCAGGCTGGCACAATACAAGAAAGATCCAACCGATGTTTTAGACTGGGATGTTATGTTCAGGCAACTTGACAAAGAAGATGAAGAAATATAAAATTCAACTTATCCCGGCGGCACATTAAAGCACCCCTTAAACTATCTTAAAATATTAATTATGAAAGACGTTGTTGTTTCCATACCTGATAAAGAATACACTTTTTTTATGTAGCTGGTCAAAAGTCTTGATTTTGTAACCGTAAAGGAGCCCGAAGACAAGCCACCTACCAAACAGGGGTTTTTAAATGGATTTCATCTGGCTGTTCAGGAAGTAAACGATATTAAAGCCGGTAAAAAGAAACGCCAATCCTTTAAAGATGTTTTGAATGAGGTATAATGTTATCCTCATTGAGAACTTCAAAAAGGAATCAAAGCGGCTGATTAAAAAATTCCCATCTCTGAAGCAGGAATTAAAGACTTTAAATGATAGCCTTGAAGATAACCCTGCCATGGGAACCACCTGGCTAAGGGTTGTTATAAAATACGGTTGGCCGTAGCATCTTAACGAAAAGGAAAAGTGGCGGAGCCAGGGTAATAACTCATGTGTATGTAGAAGGCAAAAAAGTTTTTCTTCTCTCCATTTATGACAAAAGCGAAAGGGAAGATATTGACGATAAGGAAATAGAAAGACTGCTAAAAGTTTTACAACTGTAAAACAATAACCAAAAAAGGCCGCCGGCACTTACACCAACGGCAATTTCATATCTACCTACCCATGCAAACACTACCAGCAGTTATTCAAATACCAGACACAGTCTGGGTTTTCATTTGCCTCCGTAGTCAGAGACATACGGAGAGCCGCGGACATTCTACAGATAGCTGGAAAGTATTCATCAATCGATTGTCCAAAGATTAACTTCTCATACTACCCAATACTATTAACATTTCATATCTTGGTCAGACGGAAGACAGCTAATGTTTAAATACCATTATATGTTGAATCGGTTAAATGATATTAGTAAGTTTCCGCAAAAGAAAAAAATTTATATATTCTTTTTGATTTGATGCAATGAATTAAGATTAAACCTTTTAACCATGACACCTCAATTTACTTATGATAACAAAGGCAACGCTGTTGGCGTATTTCTGCCTATCGAAGACTGGAATCAGCTAAGAAAATACCTACCGGCTGTTGACGAACTGCCCCAGTGGCAAAAAGATATTCTTGATCAGCGGATAATGCTGATACAGCAGAACACTGGTAGTGTAATGCCGCTTGAAGATTTTATTGCTGAAATGGAAAAAGAAGCGAATGCGGAAGTTCAAAGTTGAAGTCCATGGACAGGCTAAAACGGATATGCGACAGGCCCGTAAGTGGTATAACCAACAACAAGCCGGACTTGGGAAAAGACTTACGGCAGATATGGCAGGCACACTTAGAAAAATTGCTATGAACCCCACGTCTTTTGCTGTCCGTTATAAAGTAATCCGTCTGGCAAACTTTGACACGTTCCCCTACGCCGCACACTTTTATATTGACAATGACAACGATACTGTATTTATAATCGCAATCCTCCATACCAGCCGACACCCAGATACACCTAAAGACAGATTTTAAAATTATACCTAACACTGCATACTGCTCATAAGAAAAGCCGCCGACTTTAATCTGTTAGCTCCCAAGCCTTTTATTAACAGCACTAAATTTTCCGGACAAAGTCCTACAGCATTTAAGATTTAAGTGCCCTGTGGAACACTTAAACCAGCGAGGGCACAGTTTTTATCAAACATCGGTATCCCGGTCTTTGCCTGCACGCCCGATAAATTTCCAGACCTGATGGCTGCGGCTTTAAGCAAACAAGACATTTCGCAATGGGCGGCAAGAGAGGAAATTGTGTTGAAGAAGTAAGGAAAAGCGCTAAATTCCCATCTGGCTTTACCGTACCAACAAATGCGCTTGCCGGTAAGTTCCATTGGCAATTGCATCGGGTTTTGCCAGATCAAAGCCTTGCAGATACTTTCATAATGCCGCCGCTAGCCCAGGCACGTTTTGCCGTATTCCTTTCACCACGCATTTTGCCAGCTCATAGGCGCCATAGGTGTTAATATGGGTACCGCCATCTAACGCATTGGGCTGATTGCGAATCGTATTGGCCGGGTAATGAAAAAAGGCTTTCACAAATTGTTCCGGCCCCAAAACTTCATACAAGTTTTTGCTCATGGCGTTCAGATCTATTACCGGAACGTTTTCTTCCCGGGCGGTTTGCCACATCGCTTTAGGATAATCGTCCAGCGAGTTGTAAATATGGCCTGCAGAGGCGAATGTTCTTCGATTGGTTGAGGTTACTAAAACCGGCAGCATACCCCTCTTTTTTGCTTCACCAATCTATAAAACCTAGCTTTAGACCTAAGTTGCAGAAAAATAAACCGCATTTATAACCAATGCCGGAACTTTGGCAGAATAAGAGCTTAAATTCTTATCGGACTATTGCATAAATAAATTTTAAAAATAATCTAATGAAAAAATTAATGAAAGCCCTGGTTTATGGCGGCCCCGGTAAAATTGAATTAAAGGAAATTTCTACGCCGGAAATTGAAAAAACAACAGATGCCCTGGTTAGAATAACAAAGACCACCATCTGCGGAACAGATTTAGGAATTTTACATGGCAAGACTCCCAGCTGTAAACCTGGTACCACACTGGGTCATGAGGGAGTAGGAATTATTGAATCTGTTGGAGAGTCGGTACGGAATTTCAAAAAAGGAGATCATGTAATTATTTCCTGTATTACCGCCGATGGTACCTGCGAATACTGTAAAAAACAAATGTATTCGCATTGCGAAGACGGCGGCTGGATTTTAGGACATCTAATTAATGGAACACAGGCCGAATATGTGCGGATACCCCACGCCGATAATAGCCTGCATCATGTTCCTTCGGGCTCAGACGAGGAAGCATTGGTGATGCTAAGTGATATATTGCCAACGGGCCACGAAATTGGCGTACTGTACGGACAGGTAAAACCTGGAGATACCATTGCCATTGTTGGTGCCGGCCCTGTTGGAATGGCAGCGCTGCTTACAGCCCAATTCTATTCTCCTGCTAAAATATACATGATTGATCTTGATGATAACCGGCTGGAATTAGCACAGAATTTTGGCGCTACTGATATTATCAATTCAAAAACAGAAGATGTAGTAAAAAAAATCATGTCGCAAACAAAAGACGGCGTGGATGTGGCCATTGAAGCTGTTGGGATACCAGCCACATTTGATATCTGCCAGCAAATCATTCGCCCCGGCGGGCATATTGCCAACGTTGGCGTTCACGGAAAAAGTGTAGATCTGCAGATCCAAAATCTTTGGATCCAAAACATAACCCTGACTACCGGATTAGTCAACACCAATACCATCCCAATGCTGTTAAAAACTGTTACAGCCGGAAAGATCATGCCCACAAGATTGATAAGTCATCATTTTAAACTTGATGAAATTATACAGGCATACGAAGTATTTGGTAATGCTGCTAAAGAAAAAGCCATGAAAATAATATTAACAAACGCATGATGCGTGGCGATGGAATAAGGCTAACAGTGTTTGGGTGGAATTCGATAAAGCCCCTGTATATCTGATTTATCGTCCCCCCTCCGCTTGATACTTTACTTGTTTTAATAACCGACCTATTTGAAGGCGGCGATCAGAATGACATGCGTAAACGGGCCATTGAAATGGTGAGTGCAGATAATTGTATTGCTTGCTTTAAATGATGACGGTGCACCTTCTTACGACCACCTGAGCGGAAAATGAGCCATTTTCCATCGGAGGTCCATTGGTTGTGTGTTTGATAAATTTTTGAATCTCCCGAAGGCGTGCTTGTTAAAAAGGTAAGCATTGTACCTGATACAGGGTCTTTTACTACTTTTTTCTTGGAGGGAAAGCGCTTGCCGATCTGCGCCTGAACAGAGAAAGAAATTAGCAGGCAGGCAGTAATTGTAATACATTTTGTCATTTAAAAAGATTTTGAAACAGCATTATTCAATTCCATGTCTTTAAAGCCTTTGCTGTCTTTTATTGAAATATCTGTGACGTTGTTCAATATCAAACTGAATGGATGAGTTGTTTTTTGTGCTTCCACCTGCCGCAGGCTGATATTTTTTATATCGGTAAGCATAAACGCGGGGCGTGTTTCTTGTCCTGATGTGCTCACCTGTATGTTTGAAAGCTGTATGTTTTTTACATGCCTGATAAAAAAGCCATATGCCGGCAACACGCCAAACTTTTGAGGTTCGGGATAACTTTTTTCGTATTCAGGAACAACACGCTGTATGGCAACGAGCGGAGAATCTATAGGGCGGTAATAAATGCGGATGTTGTTCAAAGAGATGTCTTCAATATCATTTCCAGGCAGGCCGCTGATCAATGTGGCAAAATGCGAATCCGCGTTATAGGCATTTATATTGCTGATAATAACCCTCCTAAGTTTACCTATTGAAGCTTCAGCCGGGCCGCGCATTCTTGCACCCAGCCTTAGGAAAATGGGGGAATTAACCACATCTCTCATGGTAATGTTGGTGATGGTCACATCCTCCAGTAAAGCGCCATCTACGGTTTCGAGGGCAAGGCCCCGGCAATAATCGAACACACAATTGCTGATGGTTATATTTTTAAAGCCGCCGTTTGATTCAGTTCCAAACTTTATACGGCCGGTGGGGCCTTCCCGGTCGGGTACCTGGTTAAACTGTTTGCGTTGATAGGTGCCGTTATAAAATGTACCCAGGTCGTAGCCACTTACCTGGCAATTGGTTATGGTAACGTTCTGCGTGGATTTTGAATAGCCTAAAGCAAAGGAGCTTTTCAGGCAAATGGCATCGTCGTAAGGCGAATTAACGGTGCAATTGGCTATTCGCACATTATTGCAGCAGTCAATATCCATCCCATCGCGATTGGTATCCATCTTCAGGTTATCAACGGTAAGGTTATCCACCCCCGTAGCCAAGATACCAAAGTGGCCGCCATTAAGTATGGTGAAGTCCTTTAAAATTACATTGCGGCAAAGTTTTAGGGCGATCGCTTTATTGGCACCGCCATCTCACATATAGGGGCCTGCACGTATGCCTCTTTTTCCCAGTTTTCGCTTCGGTAAAAACCGCGGCTGAGTCCTTTACCATAAATAATTCCGGGGCCAAGAATAGATACATCGTCCAGGTTTTCGCCCCATATTAAACTATTGTGCCAGTGGCTGTGCCCATAGTCCTGAAACTTGTTACCAGGCCCGGCATCCGGCTCGTCGTACCTGCCGCCGGCAGCGGAGTCGGCTGCCAATAAAACACAGCCCTGGTCCAGGTAAAGTGCAATATGGCTTTTAAGCCGGATAGAATAACTCAGGTAAGTGCCCGCAGGAAAATAGATGGTGCCTCCCCCAGCCTTTGATGACGCTTCGATGGCAGCGTTTATAGCGTCGCTGTCAATGTTAGTACCGTTGCCTTTTGCACCAAAGTCGCGGATGTTGTATGACATGCTCGTGGGCGCTGCGGCAACAGGCTGAAAACTGCAAAGGGTAATCAACAATAAGAAAGCAAATCGTACCATCATTTTTGTAGTATTGGGTAGCCGGAACATGTAAATTTTTATTGAATGCGAAATGTGTCACTTTGTGTTTCTGGTGACCAAAAAACCAACTATTATTTTGTCATCTGCACTGCGCTGTCGTTTATCTCAAAAGGATGTTTTTCCAATAGGCGATAGATTTCGGCGCCTGCCAGCAGTACCGGCCCGTAACCATGTGCTGCAAAAACATTGACCGGCCGGTAGTAATAAAAAGCCGGATCAAAACCCATTCCTGTTCCTACACAGGTTCCTTCCACCTGACCCTTATCATTTACCATGGTGCTGACCGCATTCCAGGCCAATAGCGCCATTGGGCCATAGGCCTTGGCATCGAGCCAGCCATTGTTGATACCGCGGGCAATACAATAGGCATAAATAGCGGTGGCCGATGTTTCGAGGTAGGAGTCGTTACGGTCTAACAATTGGTGCCAAAAGCCGGTCTTATCTTGCCTCTCCGCAAGGCCTGCGGCATGTTTGTTCAGCATGTCAATGATTGCCGCGCGGCCGGGATGGTCTTTGGGCAACGCATCCAGTATTTCAATTTTGGTCATGATGGCCCAGCCATTTGCCCGGCCCCAGTGAAACTGTGGATGCGGATTCATGCTCTGCACCCATCCATGCATATACAATCCTTTTTGCGGGTTAAACATGCGTTTGGAGAAAAGCTGGTATTGTTTTACCGCCTCGTCAAAATATTTTTTATCGCCGGTTAGTTTACCCATTTGTACTAAAGCCGGAAGACTCATGTATAGATCGTCGAGCCATAGGGTGTTGGGCTGGGGGCGGTTGCGGGCAAGCGTACCATCTTTTAGACGATACTCTTTTTTCATTATGAAGTTGATGAGGTTATCAACTACCGGCCTTAGGGTAGCGGCATCTGCCCCGCTGTTTATTCCTTTGATCATAGAAGCAACCATAGAACCTGCGTCGTCTAAAGCGTGCGGCTCTAACAACGAACGTACGACCGTAACAGTTCCCGGATTTTTGGCTACATAGTTTTTAAAATGCCGGTACACATCGCCTAAAAAGTTTACCCTTTGAATGGTGTAATCCGTGAATTTTTTGTCGCCGGTCGCTTTGCCCGCTTCCAGCATGCCGGTATAGGTAACGCCCCACTCGTAACTGTTTAGCCTGAAATCACCTGCCTTAAAAGCAGTATTGCCATCCACTTTTAAAAAGTCGGTCAGCACATTGCCCGAGGTTTTATCAACCAATTGGGTGGGGGTAACGTTGTTTAAATAATCATACACTTTATCGAGCGTATTTTTTATTTTAGCTGGCGTGGTTTCGCCGTACGGAATTGTATAGTCGGGTTTTAAAAGGTGCAGCGGTGTAGTTGCATCGTTGCCTTTGCCGGTTACATACTGTGCCTGGCTATTGCCTATTACCAGGCCGCAGGCAATTATCAGCAATGACTTCTTTGCAATTATTTTTGATAAACTCATTTTTTTCATGGCGATCGTTAAAATTAAATTTACAGGTACCAGAAGCTTACTCTGGTCGGGTTTAAATAGACCTCCAATTTATCTCATTTTAGAAACTTCGCTGCCAGCCAGTAAAAAACATCCCAAACCATAATCCTCAAAATCGGGGATCTTATCGTAGGTAACAGGCTGCCCATCTTTTGGCTCTTTACCGGTGCTTTGCATAAAGCCCAGTTTTCCATCGGGGTGAACGGCATTTTCGGTCATGGCATTCCATGCATTAGCAATAACGGGTTTGTATATTTTTTTATCAAGTATCCCATTGTTTACTCCCCAGGCAAATCCATAGGTAAACAGCGACGTTCCCGATGTTTCCTCTCCTCCAAAATGATTGGCATCGTGCAGGCTTACATTCCAAAAACCATCCTTTGCTGCAACGGCAACAGGGCTGCACACATGTCTTTATAATCCTGCAGATATTCCATTGTAATGCGGGTCTGTTTCAGGCAGCCAGGCCAGGGTGCGTACCAATGCAGCCACCACCCATCCATTTCCGCGGCTCCAATAGCAGTCTTCACCATTGGACTCTTTATAAGGGGGATCAAAATA
The DNA here is from genome assembly GCA_038204535.1 of Chitinophagales bacterium. Classification (GTDB taxonomy): domain Bacteria; phylum Bacteroidota; class Bacteroidia; order Chitinophagales; family Chitinophagaceae; genus Segetibacter. Next base: position 12,649 of record JBBRCW010000181.1, read on the forward strand.
TTTATCGCGCCACCACAAATGATCCGCGGCATTATACAAGCCATTGTCGCCATGTTTGTGTTTTATATAACTGTACATGTCATACATCTTATTAAAATACGAGGTGTCTTTGTATATGACCCCCAGCCGTGCAAACACCGGCATGGCCATTTGCAGGGCATCTATCCACCACCAGTCATCCGCTTTGTCGGTGGCCTTCATATTGTCAATGCAAGCCTTTATATCTTTTATACGTTCTTCCTTTTTATCCAATAAATACAGGTCGATATAGGTTTGACCGGCACACTGGTTATCGGCATTGCGCCCCTGAACGCCACCCCAAAGGCCCCATTGGTGGCTTTCGCTCCGATCAACCGCGTAATCGTAGTATTTTTTGTTTTTATCAACGGCATACAATGCCATCAGGCCTTCGTAATAGACGGCTCTCGTCCACAGGTTGCTGGGACGTACCTTGCCAACATTGGTAACTGCACCAGGGTCGGCATACTTGTTCATAAAATAGGCATTGGCCCGCTGCAGGGGTTCCAAAATTTTCTTTTTTGAGGGAAGTTTTTGCGAATAAGCATCAAAAGACAGTACACAACTCAGCAGCAAAAGTATTTTCAATTTCATATGGCACATTATTAAAACGCTATATTAAAACATTTGTGGGAATGGTGCATCCCGTAGAATCCTGACCAATCGTTCGTTTTTGCCACAAAGACGGGAAGGCGCAAAGGTGCGCTAAGGAAGGCACAAAAGAAATTGAGTATGTCTGTGGTGAACCACAAAGACACGAAGGCGCTAAGGTTCACTAAGGAAAAAAGAGTTTATAGGCTGGCTAAGGAAGGAGGTGAGTTTGTTACAAACTGTAACCAACTGAAAATGCCATCATAACAGGCCACCATCATAGCAAAATCAGTCAATATCTATGAAAAATATTTTTTCAGTTTGCCAGGTTTAATTCTTTTCAATTCTTTCACCAGAATTTCTGCATTTATCCGGGC
>JBBRCW010000182.1:0-13605 GCA_038204535.1 Chitinophagales bacterium
GACGGGCGTCGGAAACGTAGTTAGTCATTTGTCACCACTACCCATCTTACTTTCCAATGCACGTAATCCTGAGCTCGTCTCAGGATCTCCTGGAAATTGTCGGGCAGCCTCTCCAGGGGATGCTAAATAAATTCAGCATGACGGGCGATGGAAACGTAGTTAGTCATTTGTAACCACTACCCGAAATACTTCCCAATGCTCGTCATTCTGAGCTCGTCTCAGGATCTCCTGGAAGATGCCGGTTTGCCTCTCCAGGGGATGCTAAATAAATTCAGCATGACGGGCGACGGAGTTACAGTTCGTCATTGAAAATCACTACCCAACATACTTACCAAGGCACGTCATCCTGAGCTCGTCTCAGGATCTCCTGGAAATTGTCGGGCAGCCTCTCCAGGGGATGCTAAATAAATTCAGCATGACGGGCGATGGAGGCACCGTTCGTCATTAGTAACAACTGCCCATCTTACCTACCAAGGCACGTCATCCTGAGCTCGTCTCAGGATCTCCTGGAAATTGTCGGGCAACCACTCCAGGGGATGCTGAAATAAATTCAGTATGACGGGCGACGGAAACGTAGTTAGTCATTTGTAACCACTACCCGACATACTTCCCAATGCTCGTCATCCTGAGCTCGTCTCAGGATCTCCTGGAAATTGTCGGGCACCATCTCCAGGGGATGCTGAAATAAATTCAGCATGACGGGCGACGGAAACGTAGTTAGTCATTTGTAACCACTACCCGAAATACTTCCCAATGCTCGTCATCCTGAGCTCGTCTCAGGATCTCCTGGAAATTGTCGGGCAACCGCTCCAGGGGATGCTGAAATAAATTCAGCATGACGGGCGTCGGAAACGTAGTTAGTCATTTGTAACCACTACCCGACATACTTTCCAATGCTCGTCATCCTGAGCTCGTCTCAGGATCTCCTGGAAGATGCCGGTCTGCCTCTCCAGGGGATGCTAAATAAATTCAGAATGACGGGCAATCGAACTATTTATCCGTCCTAAAAGGCGACGCCGGCAACCCTTCCTTATTATACAAATTGGGATTATCAGGATTGTCGGCCCATGCATACCTGACATACTTCGGATCGGTCACTTCATCATTCCATACAACCACCTTATCGCCTTCGATCTTTGCCTTTGCCCACACAAACTTTTTATCGGCGCCTGCAATGGAAAACTCGCTGAGCGGTTCGCCATCAATAACAACAAGACCGCTGCCCATATCGGTAAATTGAAGGGTAATTTTATTGCCATCAATGGTTGCTGATTGATAGTACGGACCAGAAGACACAATGTCTTCGCCATAGGCAATCTTTTCTGCAGCCAATGCCAGCCTGTCTCCCACTGATTTTTTATTATCGGGGTGAATGTCATTCCATTCGCCCAGGTCAATTGCGACTGCCATACCCGTATTGGGTACGGACAAAGCATTTAACTGAGCCTCTCTCATGAATGCCCAATTGCTTTCTTCAGGCAGATAGTTCACTTCCATATAGTTTGGAAGTTGTACATACAAAAATGGAATGTCGCCCTCTTTCCATTTATTACGCCAATCGGCGATCAATGCTTTCTGAAGTGCCCCATACTCCTGCGGCCGCCCGGCGTTGCTTTCGCCCTGGTACCAAACCATGCCTTTAATAGTGTAATTGATCAGCGGAGCAACCATTGCATTGTATAAAGCAGTTGGCTGATTTTGGGCAGAAATGCCACCGCCAAATCCACCGGCTTGCGGTACAAACACCTCTCCTACTTTATACTGCCAATAGCCTTTCAGGTCTATGGTATCCTTGCCTGTAAATAGACAATAGGGCTTATCGGGTACAAAGCCACCCTTGCCGCCGTTGTTGGTCACCTTTACCACGAATACATTTTTACCTGCATGCAGCAACCCCGCAGGTATATTGTACCTGCGTTGCGGGTATTGGTACCCGGTACTGCCCATCTGCCGGCCGTTTATATACAACACATCAGCATCAACAATTCGCCCTAAAAACACTTTGGCCGTTTTGCCGGTCATTGACGCGGGTATGTCAATCGTTCTTCTATACCATACTACGCCATCCAGGTTTTTTATCCCCTGGTCTTCCCAATAGCCGGGTATGTTTATGGTGCGCCAGTTTTTAGGTTGATAGTTTACATCATACCACTTTATGGCACCCGTTAACCCCTTATCCTGCGGTTGTTTTGGGCCACGGTTTGCATTGGCGGCAAAAGCCCTGCGGTTGAGACCATTAACGTATGCCGAGTCCTTATTCTTTTCAATTGTATTCACAATAGATGGAAAAGATTTCAGTCCCTCTTCGCTTGTCCAGGCCTCTATAGGTGTGCCGCCCACGCTCGAATTAATGATACCGATGGGCACATGATACTTTTCATATAATTTTTTTGCAAAGAAATATGCTACCGCCGAAAAGGGCCGGACCGCTTCGCCAACTGCGGCTTTCCATTCGCCGTCCGGCAAATGATCTTTTGGTTCTTCAAGACTTGTCAATGTTGGAATAAGGAACTGGCGAATTTCAGGATAGATTGCATTGGCAATTTCATCGGCATAGGTAACATCGTGAATATTTAACTGGTGCACCATATTAGATTGGCCGGAGCAAAACCAAACATCACCCATCAAAATATTTGATAAGGTTATGTGGTTCGATGCGACAATTTTCATGGTGTACGGTCCACCAGCTTTCATAGGGTTCAATGTGATAAGCCAATTACCAGTTGCATCGGCCACCGTCTTATATTTTTTGCTTTGAAACGAAATACTGATCTTTTCTTTGGGCGAAGCCCAGCCCCAGATGTTTACTTTGGCATCACGCTGTAACACCATACTGTCGCGTACCAGTTGGGGGAGTGTAACGGTAGCCTTACAAAGCGACGGGATTGTTATGAAAAAGAATAAAGCGGAAGAAACCAAAACAAAATTTCGCATGTTCATAAAATAATAGGTATTAATGCCCCCTAAATGTAATTCAATATGCTTCTAAAAAACAAAGGGGCAGTTTACCAGGCGCATTTCAATTGTCGCATCAAACAAGCGTTCGTCATTGCAAGTCTTGCGTTCCGATAATTATCGGAAGCGAAGCAATCCCCGGTAATTTGTCAACCTGATTATGTAGGGGATTGCTTTCCCGCCAGAAGAAGCGGGACAGGCTGTGCCTGCCAATGACACATTTTTATTCTGATTGATTTATAGTTCACGGTAATTATTCTTACAGGCGATTTTCCACGCAAAGACGCAAAGTAAAACCCACGCAAAGGACGCAAAGAAAAATTTTTGAATCATACAAATAAATATATTTATACATCATTGCGCGAAGCTCTTGGCGGCTTTGAGTGAAAACATGCCGACTTAAATATCCATTCAAATAAAGTGCGCATTTTTACGAAGGTCCTTATTTATATTGCTTAATATAATGCATGTAAGCTATGCCCTTCGTGCAACTAATTACATTTAAATATCCATATTCTTAAGTTTTAACCATTTATGTCCCCCATTTTAATCTTTTTCCATTTAACAATTTCAAAAGCGGTTCAACAATAAAAAACGGGGCCATTACAGCCCCGTAAATAACTAAAACCAAAAAATTGAGTGAAATGATCTATATAAACCTGTTGATCATATTTTCAAGGTATTCCTGTTTACCGCTGGCAACAGCTGGTTCGCCATTTTCGATCGCAAACGAACGCAGGTCTTCCAGTGATAACTTGCCTTCTTCAAATTCTTTGCCTTTACCGTTATCGTAACTGGCATAACGGCCGGTTCTGAATTTATTATAATCTGATTTTGCCAGTACAGCGTCGGCAATAATTAAAGCGCGGGCAAACGTATCCATACCACCAATATGCGCATGAAACATGTCGTCCATGTCGGTTGAGTTACGCCTGATCTTGGCATCGAAATTAATTCCGCCGCCCTGTACACCGCCAGCTTCTAAAAATACAACCATTGCCTCTGCAAGCTCATTCAGGTTGTTGGGAAACTGGTCAGTATCCCATCCGTTCTGGTAATCGCCGCGGTTAGCATCCAGCGAACCCAGCACTCCCGCATCGGCTGCTACCTGAATTTCGTGCTGAAAAGTATGACCAGCCAACGTAGCGTGGTTAACCTCGATATTAATTTTAAAATCGTTCAACAGATCGTACTGACGTAAAAACCCAATAACGGTTTCGCAATCGTAATCGTACTGATGCTTTGACGGTTCCATAGGTTTTGGCTCTATAAAAAAGTTGCCTTTAAAACCCTGGCTGCGTGCATAATCTTTTGCGGTATGTAGAAAACGAGCCAAATGTTCTTTTTCACGCTTCATATCTGTGTTCAGCAAACTCATATAGCCTTCTCTTCCGCCCCAGAAAACATAATTTTCACCATCTAAAGCAATGGTTGCATCCAGTGCTGCTTTTACCTGTGCGCCGCCATGTGCAAGCACATGAAAGTCGGGGTTGGTTGCCGCACCGTTCATATACCTTTTATGAGAAAACAGGTTGGCGGTGCCCCACAATAACTTTACACCGCTTTGCTGCTGCTTTTGTTTGGCATAATCTGTCAATGCCTGCAGACGCCGGTCATTTTCGTTAATGTCATTCGTATAATCGACTACGTCCACATCGTGAAAACAATAGTATGGAAGGTTCATTTTAGTAATAAATTCGAACGCGGCATCCATTTTATCTTTTGCCCGGGCCACCGCATCTTCTTTTGCATTCCATTCAAAAACATGGGTGCCGCCTCCAAACGGATCGGTACCATCGTTAACGAACGAATGCCAATAGGCACAAGAAAAGCGCATATGTTCTTTCAGGGTTTTTCCGGCTACTACTTTGTTTTCATCGTACCAGCGAAAAGCAAGCGGATTGTCGGTGCCAGGACCTTCGTAGGGTATCTGGCCAATACCTTTAAAATATTCTTTGTCGCCTAAAATAACTGACATGTTTAATTGGTTTTATTTGGTTATCAAAAAAATAATTAAGAATGAAAAATTGCAATCGAAAAACAGTATTTTATTTTTATAATAAAGTTGTACAATATAGAAAGTTTATCAGACTGATTTTCCTTTTTTAAATGCTTTCAATAAAATAGTGGCATTTTAGTTCTGCTAAACTAAATATTGCATCGTTAAGACTATTTATTAAAGGTGGTAATGGGAATAATGCTGCCGTCGGGATTGTATTTCAGTTCGGTTATCTTTATGTTACGCAGGTGCGTTTTACCCGACAACTGCGTATCGTGGTAAAACAAATACCATTTTCCTTTAAACTCTACTATGCTATGATGGTTTGTCCAGCCCTGAACCGGGTTTAACAACACCCCTTGATAAGTAAACGGGCCATAGGGATTATCACCAATTGCATAGGCTATGTTGTGCGTATCGCCGGTTGAATAAGAAAAGTAGTACTTGCCGTTATATTTATGCATCCACGATGCTTCAAAAAATCGTCTTTCGTGGTCGCCTGCCATCAATGGTTTGCCTTCTTTATCAACTATCTGAACATCTTTTACCGCACCATCAAACTGCAGCATGTTATTGGATAGTTTAGCAACTTTGGGGCTAAGCGCAACTTTATCGTCGGCCGGCTCCTGCCCGTATGAGGAATCAAACTTTCCTGTTTGCCATTTTTGCATCTGGCCTCCCCAAATCCCTCCAAAATACATGTATGATTGGCCATCGTTATCAGTAAAAACTGCGGGATCAATGCTGAAACTGCCCTTGATAGGCAAAGGTTCTGCTTTAAAAGGACCTGTGGGAGAAGAACTGGAAGCCACCCCCATCTTAAAAATGCCTTCGGCATCCTTAGCAGGAAAATATAGATACCAGGTACCATTTTTAAAGGCAGCATCGGGCGCCCACATTTGGCGTTTTGCCCACGGAACATCAGATACCTGAATGGCGACCCCATTGTCCTTTACAGATCCGCCTATACTGTCTATGGAGAACACGTGGTAATCCTTCATATCGAAATGCGCCCCGGAATCATCCTCCTTTATCCCTGATTCTATATCGTGCGAAGGATATATATAAGGTGTCATTAAAAACATGGGCCGATGGGTCGGCTGTATAAATATCTTTTACCAGGGGTTCAGATAAATACTCCCCCCTGGAGGCAGTTTCCTCGCTTTGCGGGGCCTTATTCGATTTACAACCTGCAAAGGCAAGCCCGGCGGCTACAACGCATACTACGAGCCGCGAAAAAAGCGAATAAGCGTTCTTTTTCATAATCAAACAATTCGTTAAGCAAAATGCTTTTTTGGTAATTTTCCGCTAAGATCGAATCTTTTTTTTAAATAATGTAACCGATTGCAAAATTTATTTAAAAAAAATTTCTTTTCAATCTTTTACTGAGTGTATCACTAGCCATGAAAGAAAAAGAAGTTACGATATACGACCTTGCTTTGAAGCTTAATTTGTCTCCTGCTACAATTAGCCGGGGATTAAATGACAATGCTAAAATCAGCAAAAAAACGCGTTAGAAGATATTTGACCTGGCAAATGAAATGGGTTACAGAAACAATAATTTCGCCAGCAACCTGCGCCGCCAAAAGACCAATACGATTGGCGTTAGTTCCACGCCTTTACAGCAACTTCATATCAACGGCAATTGCCGGTATCGAAAAAATAACCAACAACGAAAGCTACAATCTTATTATCAGCCAATCGCTGGAACTGGCAGCCAAAGAAAAAGTGAATGCCAAAACGATGTACAACAGCCGGGTTGACGGATTACTTGTTTCATTGTCTTATGATACAACTGACATTGAACACTTTGCTCCTTTCTTCGGCAGGCAGATTCCATTAATATTCTTCGACCGCGTTCCGGAGGATAAAAAATGTACCTGTATTACGATCGATAACCGCAAAGCAGCCTATGAAGTTTCTCAGCACCTGATAAGCCGGGGCTGCAAGAAAATAGCCCACTTAACTACAGATTCATCCTCAAACGTTTACCGCGACCGGTTACGCGGATACAAAGAGGCATTAACAGATCATGGCATTTCATTTAACGAGGCGTATGTAATATTAAATGATCTGTCGAACCAGGGCGGTGCGGATGCCGCCCGGCACATACTGGAAAATAACCTGCAGCCGGATGGCATATTTGCCGCGAACGACAACTGTGCCGTGGGTTGTATGCAGGAACTAATGAAAGCCGGAATATCCATTCCGGATGATGTTGCTGTTGCAGGTTTTAACAACGATCCGGTCTCATTGGTCATTCAGCCAAACCTTACATCTGTAAATTATCCGGGCACCTATTTAGGCGAAACCGCAGCGCATCACCTATTCAGCTATTTTAAGGGAAACAGTATCATACAATTTACCAACCAGATCATTTTGCATACCGAATTGCTGGTTAGGGCATCGTCTAACCGGCAGCCGGATGCCAAACAAACTGAAAAAAAATTATGAAAAAAACGATCATTGTAATTATTGCCCTTGTTGTCTCAACTGTTATAGCCAGGGCCGAAAATGGTTATCGCCTCTGGCTGCGATACGATCTTATTAAAAACACGCAGCTATTGAATGATTACAGGCAACAGATATCTGGTATATTTTTCGGCGGCAAATCGCCTACGCTTACTATTGCCGCAAACGATCTGCAAAACGGCCTGGGCGGGTTATTGGGTAAACAGATAAACGCCGGCAATCAAATTGGTGACCATTATATTGTTGCCGGAAAACCCGCCGACATTTCTGCCATGCCAGCCAGTATTAAAAACAAATTACAAAAAGCGGGTTCAGAAGGTTATTTAATTGAAACGGCTGTAATAGGCCAAAAGCCCGTAACCATTATTACAGGCAATACCGACGTGGCGGTTTTATACGGCGTATTTAACTATTTACGGTTGATACAGACAGCACAACCCGTACAAAAATTATCCATCGTAAGCATACCCGGTATAAAAATCAGGATACTAAATCATTGGGATAACCTGAACCGGCACGTAGAACGAGGATACTCGGGCATGTCTATCTGGGACTGGCACCGTTTGCCAGGCTATATTGATCAGCGATATATTGATTATGCAAGAGCAAATGCTTCTATTGGAATTAACGCAACTGTTTTAACCAATGTAAACAACAATGCACTTGTAATTACACCCATGTATCTTGAAAAGGTAGCGGCAATTGCCAACGTGCTGCGGCCTTATGGCATTAAAGTTTATCTGACCGCCAGGTTTAGCGCCCCCATAGAAATAGGCAAGTTAAAAACCGCCGACCCTCTTGATGCGCAGGTACAGCAATGGTGGAAAGATAAAGTGGATGAAATATATAAATACGTACCAGACTTTGGTGGTTTTTTGGTGAAGGCCAACAGCGAAGGACAGCCCGGGCCGCAAAATTATAACCGCAACCATGCCGATGGCGCAAACATGTTTGCCGATGCCCTGGCACCGCACGGCGGCATCGTAATGTGGAGGGCCTTTTATAGCAACGAAACACCCGAAGATCGCGTAAAACAAGCCTATAGCGAGTTTAAACCGCTGGATGGCACGTTTAGAGATAATGTGTTGCTGCAGGTAAAAAACGGCCCGCCCGATTTTCAGCCAAGAGAACCATTCTCGCCGCTATTTGGAGCAATGCCCAAAACCCCCATCATGATGGAATTTCAGGTTACACAGGAATACCTGGGCCAGGCAACCAACCTGGTTTATCAGGGGCCGCTTTTTAAAGAAGTGCTGAATGCCGATACTTACGAAAAAGGCAAAGGATCCACTATAGCAAAAGTAATTGACGGAAGTCTGGAGGGGCACAGGTTATCGGGTATGGCGGGCGTATCAAATATTGGCAACGACCTTAACTGCACCGGTCATTTATTCGGCCAGTCTAACTGGTATGCTTTGGGCAGATTGGCATGGAATACTAAATTAACGTCGGAGCAAATAGCAGACGAATGGCTGAAACAAACCTTTTCAAACAATCCTGTACTTCTAAAAACAGGCAGGCAGTTAATGCAGGGATCCCGCGAAACAATGGTTGATTATATGACCCCGCTGGGCCTGGCACACATAATGGGTACCGGCCATCACTACGGCCCGGCACCCTGGATAAGCAATGCCGGCCGCGCCGACTGGAACCCGGTTTATTATCACAAGGCAGATGAGCGAGGTATTGGTTTTGATCGTGCAGCATCGGGCAGCAACGCTTTGGAACAATACGCCCCGGAGGTTCGTAAAAAATTCTCCGACATTAACACCTGTCCCGAAGAATATCTATTATGGTTTCATCATGTGCCGTGGAATTTTAAAATGAATTCTGGCGGAACCCTGTGGAACGAACTATGCCACCGTTATTATAGTGGTACGGATGGAGTAAGGGATATGCAAAAACAGTGGAAAAGCCTTGAACCGTATGTTGACAAAGAGCGATTTGAGCATGTAAGCATGTTATTTGCCGTACAGGAAAGCGAAGGCGCTGCATTTCTTTGGGCCTTCGGGAGACATTCAAAAAAGTTTGAGTAAACAAAATTGAAACTTACATCATAAAAACGACCCAATGTATAAATTGACATTCATCACCACAATATCCATAACCGCCATAATTTTCTTACATAGCTGCTCATCGGGCAGAAACACACAGGCCCAGGCCAATAAGGCAAAAAGTACCAAAGGCCTGAAAGACTATTACAAAAATTATTTTCCTATAGGTGTAGCGGTATCGCCCCGATCGTTAAAAACAGACGAGGCACAACTCATCACAAAAGAATTCAACAGCATTACTCCCGAGAACGCAATGAAGATGGGGCCCATTCATCCCCGGCAAAATGAATACTCCTGGAAAGATTCTGACTCAATCGTGGCGTTTGCCCAATGCAACCAAATACTGGTTCGGGGCCATAACCTTTGCTGGCATAACCAGGCGCCAGCCTGGATGTTTAAAGAGGAAAACGGAAATACTGTTTCAAAGGCAGTTTTGCTGGAGCGGCTGAAAGAACACATTACAACAGTAGTTAAAAGATACAAGGGCAAAATTTATGCATGGGATGTAGTTAATGAGGCCATCAGCGACAAACCAGACGAATACCTGCGCCCATCGCAGTGGTTAAACATTTGCGGCGAAGATTATATTGCCAAAGCTTTTGAATATGCCCATGAAGCCGATCCGGACGCCCAATTGTTTTATAACGATTATAACGAGATAAGCCTTGTAAAACGGGACAAGATCTACCGTTTGGTTAAGAGTTTGAAAGATGCCGGCATACCCATTCATGGCGTAGGCCTGCAGGGCCATTGGGCTGTCAACGAACCATCTAAAAACCAGTTGGAAGCCACCATAGTAAAATTTAAAGACATCGGAATGAAGGTGCAGATAACAGAACTAGACATTTCGGTTTATCCCAAAGAACATGATGCACGGCAAAGCAAACCCGAAGATGCCAACACTGCCTTTACTGAAGATAAAGAGCAGGCTCAACTAGAGAAATATAAAATGTGTTTCGAGGTGTTTAGAAAGTACAAAAATGTAATAACGGGTGTAACTTTCTGGAATATTTCGGACAGGAATAGCTGGCTGGATAATTTCCCGGTATAGAACCGCAAAGACTATCCGCTGCTATTCGACAAAGACCTTCAGCCTAAAAAAGCCTATAACGAAGTAATCCGGTTTAAATAACATCCATAAAAGTTAATACACGTCATATGAAATCGATCCTGCTGGTATTTGCCTGTTTGACAACATTTTATTCGCAAGGGCAAGGCGATGCTCTTGCATCTGCAGTTTACTCATTTAACAAGGCCCCTGTAACAGAAAATAAAATGGGCGAAGGCCGTAAAATAATGAATGGCAGTACCCTTGACCTGGCCAATCTTGAAGTACATACCACTACCCTTGTGGCAGGTAAAACCAACCATCCGCCAGTGGCCCATTACAACAAAGAAGAATTAGTGATTGTAAAAGATGGCAGTCTGCAAATAAATATAAATGGCGAAACCAAAGTGCTGGGGCCGGGCGGACTGGCCCTGATAGTTGCAGGTGATATTCAAAGTTTTACCAATGCCACCGATCAACCTGCTACTTATTATGTTTTGGGTTACCAGCCCAAAGCGCCGCTAAATATTGAAAGGGGAAAACAAGGCGGCGGTTCGTTTATGGTTGATTGGAAAGACCTGGAGGTAAGACAAACCGACAAGGGAGAATCAAGACCCATATTCAACAGGCCATCAACTGCCTTTCCTCATTTTGATGTGCATGCCACGGCTTTAAATCCCGGCATATCAAGCCATGCGGCACATACGCACCGCGCCGAGGAAATAATATTGATGATAAAAGGCAGCGGAGAAATGCAATTAGGCGATAGCATGCACAAGGCCAGGGCAGGAGATGTAATTTTGGCAAATGCCAACATTCCGCATGCCTTTACCAATACGGGCAACGAACAATGCGGCTATTTTGCCATTCAGTGGCACCACGATTGATCGGCAGTTTTTTACCTTTATCCAATAATATTCTTTGTATGAGTAACCAATTATATACCAGGCTGCACAACGGAAGGCAAATGCCCTTACTTGGTTTAGGTGTATATGATATGTATGGCAGCGAAGCGGAAACAGCCATTGGTACGGCTATTGAAACCGGCTACCGGTTAATTGATACAGCCACCATGTATGGTAATGAAACCGAGGTGGGTAATGCTATAAGAAAAAGCGGCATTGACCGGAGCGAAATTTTTGTAACCACCAAAGTAAATAATTCTGACCAGGGCTACGATGACACACTGGCTGCCTTTGATGCCAGTCTTAAAAAGCTAAACATCGGATATATTGATCTATACCTCATCCATTGGCCGTTGCGGGGCAGCAGACAGGACACCTGGAAGGCCCTGGAAGAATTGTATTATAGTGGCAAGGCAAAAGCCATTGGGGTGGCTAATTATGCTGTGCCGTTTTTAGAAGAACTGGAAAACTATGCAACGCTGGTGCCGATTTTAAACCAGGTAGAATTTAGTCCGTTTTTATTTCAGCGCGACCTGTGGAATTATTGCCGCCAGCGAAACATTCAACTGCAGGCCTATACGCCACTCACCAAGGGAAAGAAATTAAATCATGAACTGATCGTTCGCCTGGCAAACAAATATGGAAAAAGTGCCGCGCAAATTATTTTGCGGTGGGATGTGCAGAAGGGAATATCAGCCATACCAAAGTCGGCCAATCCAAAAAGGATTAAAGAAAATTTTGACATTTTTGATTTTGAGATCAGCGAAGAAGACATGCGGGCAATGGACGGACTGAATGAAGATTTCAGGGTGGTGGATGACCCGATGATTTATATTTAGCCTCCCCGACCCTCCAAGGAGGAAGTTGATAACATGAATGATTGGTAGGCAGGGAAAGACTGTCGCGGTTTTTTTCAGAAAAACAATTGCTAACGTGATTGCGAGCAACAGTCTGTGTCGGATTCGGGAAAACAATCTCATTGTTGTATCGTCACTGCGCAGTGCCCCGTTCGAAAGCGGAGGAGGAACAGCCTGCCCCGCTTCTTCTGGCGGGGAAGCAGTCCTCCCCCCTCGCACGATTTTGCTTCGGTTAAGGGGCAACAAGATGTGTCAGTGGCAGGGTGGTGGATGAGCTGATGATTTATATGTAAGCCTCCCCGACCCTCTGAAGGAGGGAGTTGAAAACAAGAATAATTGGCTTTGACAGAGAAAGGATGTCGCGTTTTTTTGTATCGTCACTGCGACTTTTCCCGTCCGAAGGCCTATAGTGTTTTCACATTCGAAAAGTCTTTTTTGCTCCATAGGAGCATCCTGTTTATAGAAAAATACCTTGTAGTGTCGGATTAAAGCTCCGTAGGTGCTTCCTGTTTTGATGAATTTAGGCGGCTTCTATAAAGCCTGGAAGCTCTATCGATTTTATACTCTATAAACAGGTAGACCATAAAGGGCATAGGGCAATTATAAGATTGTTATTGTAGAATCACATTGCTTTTTCGAATACAAAGCACATGCAAAAGATGTGTCCACACGATAGGTCTGAAGGCGGAGGAAAAACAGCCTGTCCCGCTTCTTCTAGCGGGGAAGCAGTCCCCCATCTCACAACTATTTTAGAAGTATAGGAAAACAACCGCTGCGATCCGAAAATGACTGGGCGTTTGAAGGTATCGCCTGGGTGTTAGAAAAAATTAATGCGGTGTTTAACCACCCCTGCTTTTATGCTGCGCATAAAATCGGTCCCCTCCTTAAAAAAGGCGATCAAACTTTTACAAATTGTTTACAAGTGTGTCAATAGCAGAAAGAGAATTTGTCAAATGTTGGTCCTGCGGCTAATATTTTGCCTAAGGTATTGATAAGCTGAAAAAGAAAATCGTAGTTTCGGCTACGCTTGTATTATCAAAGATACCTGGCGGCTAACCCCCCTTTTACAATGGCACAAGAAAAAGAAATTACGATTTATGACATTGCCGATAAACTCAAAATTTCGGCGGCAACTGTAAGCAGGGCATTAAGCGGCAGCAAACTTGTAAATCCTTCAACCACCCATAAAATAGCCGCGGCAGCCAAAGAGATGGGCTACCGAAGTAATAATTTTGCCAGCAACCTTCGCAAAAACAAAACGCAAACCATTGGCGTAATGATGCACGAACTAAACAGCACCTTTATGCTGAGCGTG
>JBBRCW010000183.1:0-13477 GCA_038204535.1 Chitinophagales bacterium
CAGCCTATCTTCAGTTTCAATACCAGGTATTTGGAACCCGCTGGGGCTTGGCTACATTTTTTCCCATGGTCATTCTTTTTTTTGCGGCCTATTACTTCGATCATATAGGGGTACTCAGTTTAGCTATCACCAACCTGGCAACCTGGGTGGGTATTACAGTTACCCCAACGCGTTTATTAAAAGAAAATGATTTTAACAGCACAACCATCATTTACAGCGGTATGTTATTAGGTGCCCTGCTTATAGTTGTCGGGCTCTTTTCCATCCATAAAAGTATTAAGTCACACTTTGGTTTTACATATAAAAATTTCGGAAGTCATCTGCTGTTTATGTCAACTTTATCGGCTGTTTTTAATTTTAGTTATACCTACCTTTTATGGTTTTTGTTGCTTTTTGCTATTTCTTTTTATCAATTCAGGGAGGCGGTAAAACACAAATCGTTTTACTTTTTGGTGATTACTGCCATCTACTTTTATATTGGTTTAAGTTATGTGGCGATTTCAAACTTTTTCAAAATAAATACAACAGGTGATGGAGGAGTTTATCTGTCGCTGTTTTACCTGATCTTTTCCGGACTGGGACTGGTGATATTCTTATTGCGTTACAATAAAATTCTGAAACAACATGCTGGCGTATAATAAAATCATACTTGAAAATCTTGCTATACAAGCAACTGTAACGAAGGCTGCGGAGCTTCAATTAATAACTGAAGAGAAAGCCAGTGAAATTAAACGGCAATACCCGGCGGCCCTTTATACGCCCAATTTTTTTGTCAGGCTCGGGTTGGGGCTTCTTACATTTTTTATAGTGATTGCCGCCTTGGGGTTACTGGCACTCATAACCAATATGAAAAGTTTTGCTTTCATTTCATTCCTAATGGGTATAGCCTGTTGTGTAATGCTGGAGATCATAACTGTTCAAAAGAAACATTTCGGTTCTGGTGTTGATAATGTTTTAATGATGTCCTTCATCGTTTTTATAACCGCTTCTATTGTGGAATTTTTAGGCTACGGGCCTTCATATGAAGTAGTATCGGGTTTTTTGGTGTTTATTATTAGCCTGTTTTTATTATTAAGATTTACAGATAGCATTATGGCCTTTGTTTTCAGTTTGGCCGCACAGTTTTGGTTATTTTACTTTTTAACTGTCAACCAAATTCTTGCCAGGCAAATTGTGCCCTTTATAATGATAATTTGTGCAGGTTTATTATACGTTATGGCCAAAAGAGCAGTTCGGTCAAAATGGAATGTTTATTACCAGTTACCCTTAAAGATAGTTTCGATTATAGCCTTGGTCAGTATTTATAGTATGGGAAATTACTATGTTGTAAGAGAAGTTTCTTTTGAAAAGCGCCTGCCGGATTTAAATAAGGATGTTATTGTTTTTACGGGTTGGTTCTTTTGGCTGTGGACTATAGTAATACCGGTAATTTATTTTACTAAAGGTTTTAAAAAGAAGAATTTGACTTTTATACGGTTGGGGATCATATTGTTCGTTTTGTCGGTACTTACGTTTCGATATTATCATGCCATACTGCCTGTCGAGACGGCAATGATTCTAGCCGGGGCAATCATAATAATTATTACCTATGGCCTGATCACTTATTTGCATTCGCCACATTTTGGTTTTGTATTTGCAAAATCGGTCAGTAAAAAGACCGATGTTCTAAACCTTGAAGGGCTGGTTATTGGAGAAGTATTTGGCAACAGAAATGCCCCAGAGCAGCAACAGACAAAATTTGGCGGCGGAAGTTTTGGGGGTGCCGGTGCAGGGGATATTTACTAGATAGCTGGTTTTTGAAGCATTCATTCACAAAGCAATTTCTTTTACTTTAGTTGATTATTACTGGTAATGATGCAAAAACAGGCATTGAAGATTTATTCATCAGTTTGTTCAATATCATCTAAAAAAATTTAGTCCGCAACAGCTGTGGTAAGAAGGAATCTCTTAATTTAAACGACCTTGACTTATAAATACAGAGAACATGAGTTTTACCGTTTCTATCAGCGACGATAGCCTGCATCCAGTAATTACTTTAACCGATAGTACTAATAAGACGAGAGCGGAAATCTATGCGTTTGGCGCATTGCTTAATAAATTCAGCAAAGATCACCAGGGGCAGCCTTTTAACGTGGTGGAAGGATTTGAAAGTGTTGAAGACTGCCTGGCTCATATTACGAAAGGCTTTAGAAGCGCAAAGCTTTCGCCGTTTGCATGCCGGGTTAATAATGCCCGGTACCATTTTGGCGAAGCAGACTATCATCTTTCTAAATACAATATCAACAACAGTGCATTGCATGGCCTGTTGTACGACCAGGTATTTTCTGTAATAGAAACCGCTGCTACCGATGAGTTTGCCCAGGTAAACCTGCAGTTTGTTTACGATCTGCCAAACGAAGGTTTTCCTTTTGTTTACAGGTGCGAGGTAGAATACCGTCTAAAAAATGATCATACCCTTTGCATAAAAACTACCATCACTAATATTGATGACCAACTGATACCAATTGCAGACGGGTGGCACCCATATTTTACACTGGGAGATAAAATTGATGATTGCCAGTTAGAATTTCAAAGTAAGGAGATACTCGAATTTACTTCTGATCTTATACCAAACGGTAAAAGTCGTCCCTACCAGGAGTTTGGTTCAATCAAACAACTGGGCGAAACGCTTTTAGATAATTGTTTTACTGTTAATCGGGCCGAATGTCAGCCATTGGTCGTGTTCCGGAATCCGGCAAAAAACATACAGGTAGAGATCCACCCGGGTGAAGGATATCCCTTCCTGCAGATTTTTACGCCACCGCACCGCAATAGTATTGCCATTGAAAATTTAAGTGCTGCACCCGATGCGTTCAACAATTTTATAGGATTGCATGTACTTGAACCAAAAGAGACAATTTCGTTTTCTACAAAATTTGTGATCAAATCCCTCTAATTTGCTTACAGCATTTCCACCGGCGGTGACCAGTCTTTCATGGCGCTAAATCGCAGCCAGCACTTTCTAAAATTAATCAGGCATAATAATAACAATGCCTTTGTTGCAAATTGCTCAGCGAAGGCTTTTAACTAGCGCCAATTATCGGATTTGATTGAGCAATCCTCATTTACTGATTATTAATCTATGGCAGCAATCATACTAATTTCCACATTTACACTTTTTGGCAAGCCTTTTACAGCCACTGTTTCCCGGGCCGGATAATCGCTGGTAAAATAGGAGCCATACACTTCATTTACCTGAGCAAACAAACTCATGTCCGATAAAAAGATGGTTGTTTTAATCACATCGCCAAAATTCAGGCCGGCCTCAGTTAATATAGCCTGCAGGTTTCGCATACTTTGGTGAGTTTCATCCGCTACACTACCAGATATAACCTCGTTGGTTTGTGGGTCCATGGGTATTTGCCCGCTTATAAACAAAATGCCGTTCACCATAATAGCCTGGTTATAGGGACCGATAGGTGCAGGCGCATTAACCGTATTAATAATTTTTTTATTCATAACAATTATTTTAAAAATGAAATTCATATAAAATCATACAAATAACAAACCTATTTTTGACAATTAAATTGATGGATGGTTGTAGCGATTGTTGCAAAAGGAAACACCTTAAAAGAGTTTAGCCAAATAAAAGTTAACCAGGGTTGCCAGGTGCAATATGTATCTGGGGTGTCCGATATATTAAAAAAACCAGATTTTATCTTTTACCTTCTCGACGAAAGCAACCTGTTGGCTGATGCCGGCGTCTTGGCATCATTCAATTGTCCGGTTATGGCTCATTCAGTATCCATGACTTTAGAAAAATTGCCGCCAAAATTTGCCAGGATAAATGCCTGGCCTGGCTTTTTAACCAATAGTATTTTTGAAACAGCCGCCCTTGATAACCAAACAGCGTTTTGGAATAATGCTTTTGAGCAAATGGGTTTAAAAAGCCGCTGGGTAACAGATACTCCCGGAATGGTTGCTCCCCGAATTATTTCGATGATCATAAACGAAGCGTATTTTGCTGTTGGTGACGGCGTTAGCAACCGACAAGATATTGATACAGCTATGAAATTGGGTACAAATTATCCTTTTGGCCCTTTTGAATGGGCAAAAAAGATAGGTTTACATAACATTATTGGTTTACTGATTACCCTTTCAATGTCTGACAAAAAATATATTCCCGCACCTTTACTTTTAAATGATGCGGCTGATTAATGAGCTTGATAATAAATATTGATACCGCCACCGAAAATGCCTCGATAGCTCTTTGCAATGATGATATTGTCTTGGCAATGAGGGCAAGTGATCAGCAAAAAGAACATGCTTCTTTTGTGCATACTGCTCTTGAGCAAATACTTAATGAATCGGGGATAGATATTAATAGTGTAGACGCAGTGGCAGTAACTGGCGGACCGGGAAGTTACACGGGTTTGCGTGTTGGGATGGCAACCGCTAAAGGACTGTGTTATGCGCTTGAAATCCCCTTAATTATTGCGAATACTTTGCAGGTAATGGCATTGGCAGCAAAAGAAGAATTATTAAAATCCGGTAGGGTGTCTGGCCAAAAACCACTATTGTGCCCCATGATAGATGCACGGAGAATGGAGGTTTTTACTGCGACATATGATTGGAATCTTAATATTTTTGAAGAGGCTCATGCAAAAATTTTGATGGAGGAGAATATTGAAGCGCCTGAAAACCAGTTAGTTTTCTTTTTTGGAAATGGATGTGAAAAATTAAAAAAGTTTAAACAAAACAATTTTAATATCTTATATGTTGAATATGATGCCGGTCACTTGGGAAAAATTGCTGCCATAAAATTCAATAATGGCCAGTTTAGCGACCTTGCTTATACGGAACCAGATTATTTAAAGGCTTTTTATACCATGTCGGCAAAATAATCAGAAAAGTGATTTTAACAGTCTAAAATTGATGGCATTATTTTTTTTATATATATTTATATTTTCATAACCCCCCAACAAAGAACCATGATTAGTTCATCTCAAAGCATTACTATCGCAAGCAAGGAGGATAGTAAGTCGATCAAATTGGATTTCCTGCACCTAAAAAAGGCCTCCCTTATTTTAAGGGCGCTTAATCACAAGCTGCGTCAGCAAATGATAAAGCTGTTAGATGAAAGTGAAAGGTTAACGGTTACTGAGATTTATGTGAAATTAAGGTTGGAGCAGTCGGTAGCTTCTCAGCACCTTGCTATCTTACGTAGAACGGGCATTGTAATGACACAACGCGACGGAAAGTTTATTTACTATGCTGTGAACTACGACAGAATAGCAGAAGTAAATCAATTTGTAGAAGATCTGGTTGAGAAATAGTTGATTAAATTTCGCATTAATTATCAAAAGGATGGTTGTGAAAGCAACCATCCTTTTTTTATTGGAATTTCTCTTCCAGGTTTCTCTCTAGTTTGTAGGTTTATTAGATTTGGTGATGCCAACCTCTTTTTTAAAATCTTCAATTTTAAGAAAAGCCGGTTTTCAATAGGCCGCGGCGCAGTTGTGCTATTAAACTTTTATATTTAAGAAAATTTTATTTTTTGCTACAACGCTCAACTATAAAATTATTACGTTTTCCTTTTTCTTTTTTTTTGATGCCCGTTTTTTGGTTTTCTGTAAGTTTTATTAATCAGATAAATTGGTTAAACCTCCTGGTGGCATTTGTAATTCTGCACTTGCTGGTTTATCCTTCGAGTAACGGGTACAATTGTTATATGGACAGGGATGACGATAGCATAGGTGGTATTGAGAAGCCACCCAAACCGACTGTTGAACTGTTTCGGGTTACAATTGTATTAGATGTAATGGCAATTGGATTGTCGTTTTTCATTTCGCTTTGGTTTGCCCTGGGCATACTTGTGTATATCGGTTTTAGCAGGTTATATAGTTACAGAGGGGTACGTTTAAAAAAATATCCCATTGCCGGTTATCTTACAGTAATTGCTAACCAGGGCGTATTAACTTTTTTTATAGTATTTCATGGGGCATCAGGAAACCTGTTATTGCAAATGCCCTGGCAGGGACTAACTGCAGCTGGTTTTTTGATCGGAGGTTTTTATCCCATTACGCAAGTGTATCAGCACGTGGCAGACAAGAAAGATGGCGTTACTACCATAAGTATGTTATTGGGCAAAAGAGGGACATTTGTTTTTTGCGGCCTGATGTATATAATAGCCTTTGCAATTTTATTTTTCTATTACCAGCAAAACCAGCAAATGCCATTGTTTATTTTGATACAAATATTTTTTATACCGGTCATCGTATATTTTATTCGATGGCTGTATAAAGTGTGGCAAAACGAACAAACTGCCGACTTTAAGCATACCATGCAAATGAATTGGCTGGCTAGCACCTGTACCAGTTTAGCTTTCATCACTATAATTATACTACACCAGATTGGCTAATATTACCTCTATAGGCACGGCTTTACCTGAATTCAGGCATGCACAAAGCGATATTCTTAATTTCATGCAGCAGGCGTATGAACTAAATGAAACTGACGAAAGAAAATTGGCCTTTCTGTATCGTCAAAGCAGTATTAATACACGCTATTCGATCATCAGCGATTTTAGTACGCCTTCATCAGAATGGACTTTTATACCGGCAAACGAAAAGCACGGTTTTCCTTGTTTGGATAAACGAATGGAATTGTATGCTGAAAAAGCTGCGCCATTATCGGTACGAGCAATTGAAAGCTGTATCGAAGGACATATTGATCCACCAGATATCACCCATCTAATAACGGTTAGCTGCACCGGCATGAGCGCTCCCGGCCTGGACCTGGAAATTTTTGAAGCGATGAATTTATCGCCCGATATCTTTAGGACATCGGTTAATTTTATGGGATGTTATGCGGCTATCCATGCCTTGAAAATGGCGAAAATGATTTGTGACTCCAACCCGTCAGCCAATGTTATAATAGTGGCCACCGAACTTTGTACGCTGCATTTTCAAAAAGAATTTACAGTTGACAATGCAGCCAGCAGTTTGTTGTTTGCCGATGGAAGCGCCGCTGTTTTAGTACGTGGTGCTGACCATGCAACACCCGGTTGTTTGTCGTTGCAATCTTTTTATTCGAAAGTGGCGTTACGGGGTAAAAAAGATATGAGCTGGCACATAAGTAACAAGGGCTTTTTAATGACCCTCAGTGCTTACATCCCTCAGTTGATTAAAGAAGATATTGCGGGGCTGGTGGATGCTGCTTTAGATCACTCCGGATTACAGCGGCAAGATGTTACCCACTGGTGCCTTCATCCCGGCGGCAAAAAAATACTGGAGGTTATTCAGCAGCAAATGGGACTGTGCGATTGCCAGGTGTCTTATTCAAAACGTGTTTTAAGCGATTATGGCAACATGTCATCCGCTTCCATTTTGTTTGTGTTAAAGGATATGTTAGAAGAAGAGAACGAAGTGCCCAGGACAGTATTTGGGGTAGCTTTTGGCCCTGGTTTGACCATGGAAACCTTTATTGCCCGCAGCCTATGAACTTAAAAGAAAGATCGGGTAAAAAAGAATTATTAGACCTGGATGGTATTCCATTTGCGGATATTAAAAAGAACATGCAGGAGCTCAATTTCATTAATACCTGGCTGGGCGGCCATCGCATTTCAATAGAAGGCCTAAAACAGTTGGCCGGTAAATCGACCGAACTTACTGTTTGCGAAATTGGTTGCGGCGGGGGCGATAATCTTGTTGCCCTGAATAAATGGTGCATACAAAACAAAATATCGGCAAATTTTATTGGCATCGATAATAAGGAAGAATGTATCCGGGTTTCTAAAGACCGCGAAGAACTTACCAGTAATAGCCATTGGATAGCCAGCGATTACCGCGAGGTGGCCTTTGAGCAAAAACCCGACATAATTTTTTCGAGCTTGTTCTGCCATCATTTTTCAGAGGAGCAATTAATTAAGCAGTTACAATGGATGCAGCTTAATAGCAAAAAGGGCTTTTTTATTAACGACCTCGAGCGGCATCTCATTGCATACCTACTTATTAAATGGCTAACACGGTTTTTTTCAACGTCGTACCTGGTAAAAAACGATGCCCCATTAAGCGTAGCAAGGGCATTTACACGGCAAGACTGGAAACGGCTGCTGAAGTCTGCTGAAATGCCTGAGCCTTTTAAAATTTATTGGAAATGGGCTTTCAGATACCTGGTAATCTGTAAAAATGCCTGAAAAAGCTATATACGATATTGCAGTGATTGGCGGCGGACTGGCCGGTTTATGCCTTTCGCTGCAGGCTGCCGAAAAGGGTTATTCCGTTATCTTGTTCGAGAAAGAAGAATACCCTTTTCACAAAGTATGCGGTGAATACATTAGCCTGGAAAGTTATGATTTTTTGAAAGGGCTGGGTGTTCCATTGGAGCAATGGGAGGTGCCCATCATAAAAAGATTTCAGTCGTCGGATGCTAAAGGAAATTTATACAATTTTAATTTGCCCCTGGGCGGGTTTGGTGTAAGCAGGTATAAGCTGGATGATTGCCTTTACAAACTGGCTCTTGCCAAAGGGGTGCATGTTCATAACCAGACAAGGGTTAATAATGCAATGCTAAATCCCAATGATATTTTTACGGTTCAAACATCTAAAGGGGATTTTCAAGCCAGAATTGCAGCCGGTACTTTTGGCAAACGCAGCAACCTGGATGTTAAATGGAACCGGGACTTTATTCAGAAAAAATATGGTAAGCTCAATAATTATATTGGGGTCAAATACCACATTCATTACCCACATGCTCCTGATACCATTGCATTGCATAATTTTAAAAATGGTTATTGTGGCATCAGCAATATTGAAGGTGGCAAAACTTGCCTTTGTTATCTTACCACAGCCCAAAACCTTTTGCAATCAGGAAATTCAATTCGTTACATGGAAGAGAATATTCTGAGTAAAAATCCATTTTTAAAAAAAATATTTTCAGAAGCGGTTTTTCTTTATGAAAAGCCGTTGACCATATCGCAGGTAAGTTTCTCCAATAAAACGCAGGTAGAAACCAATATTCTATTGATGGGGGATGCGGCCGGTATGATTCCTCCTTTGTGCGGAAACGGAATGAGTATGGCCATGCACGGCAGTAAAATCGCTTTTATATGTATTGAACAATATTTACAAATGTCAATTTCCCGCATTCAACTAGAGAAAGCCTATATACGCCTTTGGAAAAAGGAGTTTTCAAGACGGATTTGGGTTGGCCAAAAAGTTCAGCAACTGTTTGGTGGAAATACTTCTACTTCACTATTTCTAAAATCAATGAAAGCACTTCCTTTCCTGGCTACCCGCGTCATTCGGTCAACGCATGGAAAACCCTTTTGATTTTTCCAAAAGATATTGACTGGGTTACAACCAAAGGCTGAAATTACATTCAGCTTTTTACAGATGAATTTGCTGCCTCGTTAACAAACTCTTCAATTCCCTCTCCCTCCTGAGGATTTACAATATTATCCTGATCTTGTTCATTAACAATCTGCTCCCCTTGCTGCACTTGGGAGTCTCCGGAGGTATTCAAGTCATCATTCTGCTTTTCAACAGGAGCAATGTCTTCTTCTTTCTTAGGTGATTTTGGCCCTGGTTCGGCCAGGCCAACATTGTGGTGATTTTTGCTTTCCATAAAATTATTTTTTTAATGAAACGATTGAAAAATGGTCTGGGACTTAAAACCGACACACTTGAAAAAAAATCTGATATAAAACTGATGGCGTTAAGAAACTGGATATTAAAAACAGGAAAGAAGTTACTTCAAAAAATTATCGATCTGCAAAATAGAAATTGGTTTTTCAACAATATGAAAGTGCGAATTATTTATATAGGGTTTGCTGGAAGGGTTATTGGCACTTATCAAAAATAACTGAAGACCTGGCAACTCTTTCAAAAGATCTTCAGCAGCAGGCCAGCCAAGTCCGTCTGGTAAATTATTATCCAGTATAACAATGTCGGGGTTGCATTCTTTAAATTTTCCCAGGCCATTTTGCAAAGTATGCGAAATGCTTACTTCGCAATTTTTTTTGGTCAGATAAAACTGCATTAATAAACAAAAGTCAACCTCGTCATCAATTATCAGTACTTTCTTCTTTTCCATACAATAAAGCAGTTAAAAAAATTTTGCCACTAAGTAAAAACGCCTCTTTTGAATAATACACATGTTAAGTAGCAGGTTATTGTAGAAACAATTGCTCATTGATAAACCCTTTAAATACCTTTAATATTACCTGTCTGTCATAGTTATGAATTTTGACCGATCGGTTATTGTTTGAGGGCTTCAGGTGCACCAGGGGGGTCTAAGAAATAAAGTTTGCACGATTGATTTTTTAAAATCTATATTTTTTATAAAATCAAACAACATGTTTTCCATTTAATCATATGGTATTGACTGGGTAGGTGGCATCAATTTTGCCTTTAGTATAAGAAATAAGTTGATGAAAAAGCAAATGAATGGTTTAATGATGGCAGGCTTTTCTTTCCTGCAAACAGATGCTCAAAAACAAAATGTATCATTCGGACCTACTGCTGGATTTGGTCATGCCTGGATGTCGAATACCGGCAATTCAAAATACAAAGCTGCCGGAAATGTGGGCGTTGCTTTAGTCTATAGCTCTTCCCCTCATTGGGGGTTTGGCGCCGATATAAAGTATTCAATTGAGGGAAGCAAAACGAAAACTGGTACGCTGGAGGTGGAGAGCACCCTTAATTATATACGGGTTCCTCTAAAAGTTATTTATTTTTTTGGTGAATTCGGTGACAGGCTACGGCCCAAAATTGCAGCAGGGCCCTCTTTCGGTTTTTTAGCAGGTGGCAACAGGGAGATGAATAACAACAATACCCAAATGAGCAAGACTAAGGCTGCCGACATATATAAGGGGTTTGATGCAGGTATTGCCGCGTTGGCTGGAATTAACTACCGGCTTGTAAAAAATACCTGGTTTACAGCCGATGTAAATTATTACAATGGGTTGACCAATGTTAACAAATCAGGCAATGTCAATAATAAAAACAGGAACCTGGGCCTGAATATAGGGGTGAATTTTGGCATAGGTTCGGCTAAGCCATAATACCATTCAAATTTAAATATCACGATCCAAAACATTGGATCATACATTTTAAAGTATAGTAAAAATGAAAAAGATAACAGTAAATGGTTTAATGACCATCGTTTTAATGTCGGCATTGCTGGCAAGCGGATGCAGTAAAATGAATAAGGCACAAAAAGGCGTATTAATCGGGGCTGGTGCCGGTGGTGCAGTGGGTGCAGGCGTGGGTAAGGCGGCTGGCAATACCGCATTGGGCGCTATAATTGGCGCAGCAGTAGGGGGCGCAACCGGTGGTATAATTGGAAGAGAAATGGATAAACAAGCCAAAGAAATAGAAACTATTCCCGGCGCTGAAGTAAAAAGAGTAGGTGAAGGTATAAATGTGACTTTTGAATCAGGCGTCTTATTTGCCGTAAATGAATCCAATATATCCACTACGGCCCAGGCGAAAATTAAAGACCTGGCGGCAGTTTTAAGTAAATATCCGGATACTTACATCTTAATAGAAGGACATACGGATAATACAGGCAGCGATTCCTATAACATGACCCTTTCCAAAGAAAGAGCATCGGCTGTAGCAGATTATTTAAAAGGGCAGCAAATACAGTCGCAACGTCTTAAAACAGCATGGTATGGTGAAAGCCAGCCAAAAGTATCTAACGATACAGAGAGTGGCAAAACAGAAAACAGGCGGGTTGAGTTTGCTATTTATGCCAACGAACAAATGGTTGACCAGGCTAAGAGAGAAGCTGCCAAACCTTAAAAAATAGAATGGTTTCCTGAAGTCATTACCTACAAGGATAAAATAATACCCCGTGCTTTCATCCGGCACGGGGTTTTATTTTATTATCGGGCTTTCGATAAAAATTAGACTAATAAAAAAGTGCGGTTTTGCCGCACTCATTCTTTGAAGTTAATAAAATAATTAGACCGATCTTTTTCCGCTTATCAACGATAGTAAGAAGAGAACAATGAAAATAAAGAAAAGGATCTTGGCAATGCCTGCGGCTCCGGCAGCAATACCGCCAAAACCAAATATAGCTGCAATGATAGCTATAATTAAAAAGGTTACTGTCCAGCGTAGCATAACGTTAAGTTTTTGTGGTGAAGAATAATTTCATATTAAGTTTAAATAATCGTACCAAATAAAATATGGAACTAATTAGTTGGTCGTTAGTCGATTATATTTTTTGATGTGGTTGAAATATGTTCTCAACTTCAAATTTAATGGTGCTATTTGTATGTTGATTTACCAAATATGGGGGATTCGATTAAAGCCGTTTCGTCAATATCAGGCTTTGAAGTGTATCACATGAATTTCGGTAATTACCTATTTAATTTAAACAGACATTCCGCACCTTTTGCAATTCTCTTTTCGCCTGATTTGGCGAATGGGCATTCATGCTAAGCGGCCACTTGCAGGACGTTTTTCAGCAGTCATTGGGGAATTTTTTCTACACTGGGGAATAATATTCATCAACGACCCTCCAATTTATTTGTAACATATTATTAAGTATAATTTATAAATTATTTATTTTCAATAATATATAATTAAAAATACGGATTCTGGATTTTTGGAGCCTTAGTTGGTTTTATAGTATATCCGAAACAATCCAAAATGTATTGCATATGATTAGTCAGGTACAAACCCAAAAACAACAATTAAAGATCCTTCCGCAGCAAATTCAAATGCTGAATATTTTCCATTTGAATGTAATGGAACTCGATCAGCGTATTCACGACGAACTGGAAGAAAATCCTTTATTGGAGAAAACGGAAGAAGAAGACGGTCAGATAGATGAAAAATTTACCAAAGAAGCTGTACAGGATTTTGAAGATTGGGAAGAGCATGGTTATGACGACATTCCAGACTATAAAACGGAATACGAAAATTATTTTAATAAGGAGGAGGCGCCAAACATTCCCATAAAGGCATGTACCGATTTTAGGGAAGCATTAAAAGACCAGGTTCGTTTTGCGGATCTTACCGAAAACCAGCTTCGCCGTGCCGATTACATTATTGACTGTTTAAGCAACACCGGTTTTTTGGTTCAGGAAGTAGAAGACATGGCAGACGACTTATCGTTTAAGGAGGGCTGCATTGTTGAACCTATAGAATTAGAGGAGGTCATACAGATAATACAGCAACTTGAACCGGTTGGCATTGCAGCAAAAAATGCCAGGGAATGCTTGTTGCTGCAGTTATACCGGTTGCAGAAGAAAGGCCCGGATGTAAAGAAGGCCATTTGCCTGCTCGAAGATCATTATCACGACCTGTCGCGGAGGAATATGGACAAAATTATGGAGGCACTGCAATTGGAAGAGGATGAATTAAAGATCATTCTGAAGTTGCTTTCCTCTCTGAAAATGAAACCCATCTTAGAAGAAATAGAGGGAAGCCTGGCAGTAAATAATAATATATTGCCTGACTTTATTTTAACGGTTAATGAAGAA
>JBBRCW010000184.1:0-13429 GCA_038204535.1 Chitinophagales bacterium
GCATAGAGTGAATCGTTTTTGTCTGAGAGCATATGATCCGCTCCATCTAACGAAATAAAACTTTTGGGATGCCTGGCTGACTGGTAAATATGTGCTGCATTTTTTATACCAACTGTATTATCCTCCGGAGAATGCAAGATCAATATTGGCTTTCGCATTGCCTGTAAGACTTTCATCAGCTTTTTTTCTGCGATATCTTCTAAGAATTGTTTTTTTATTGTGAAGCTGCGGCCACCAATTGAAACTTCGGCCAGCCCGTTACGATTTATTTCTTCCAAACCGGATTTAAAAAGATGCGATACATGATCGGGGCTGCACGGTGCGCCAATGGTGACAACTGCTTTAATGCTTTTAATTTTTGCCGATGCAATGATAACCGCCGATCCTCCTAAAGAATGTCCAATTAAAATGGAAGGAGCCATGTATTCGGCTTTTAGATAATCCGCCGCAGCCAGCAGGTCTTCGATATTAGAAGAGAAGTTGGTATCGGCAAAATCACCTTCACTTTCACCCAGCCCTGTAAAGTCAAATCGCATTACCGCAATGCCTTTAGCTGTCAATTCGCTGCTTAAATTTCTGATAGCTGTTAAATTTTTAGTGCAGGTAAAGCAATGAGCAAATAACGCGAAAGCAATCGGCTCAGTCGTATCCGGCAATTCGATCAGCGCGGCCAATTGCTGGCCTGCCGAATTTGGAAATTTTATTTTTTTAAGACTCACTTTAATTTTATTTTATGCCTGATGTATTTGGCCTTTGATCGTATTTAATTTACTGATTGCGGCCTTTGTATGAAAACAAACAGCGCACTGCCTGTATGATTTAACGGGCAGGAACACCTGCTATTTGTTCATAAGGACAGTAAAAGGTAGTATTTCTTACAAAATCACCCTATTAATATTTGATAAATCAAACAGGCAGGTATGGAACAAAATGATTTTAATGGCCATTAATTTTTTATGCAAATGGTGTAAAATAAAAAAAGCCATTTAATTAATAATGGATGGCCTTTTAATAATGTCTCTATAGGTGGCGTCAATCTGAATACTCCTCAAGCATTTTTTCAATTTTTTCTTTTGCGGTTGGCGTTAAAACCCCTGCGCCGTGAATGTGCTTGCTTTCTAATGCTATTTTGGAAGTCTGCTGTTCAAATTTTCTGCAGATGGAACACATGGAAGTGTGAATTGACAGCATCATTCTTTCTTTAAAAGACAGTTTCCCTTCTTCTTTTTTTGCCATTAATAGAGTGGCTTCCTTACAATTGATCATCAAATACCTCATCATAAATTTTTTCATATTCTCAGTTTTTTAACCAGTGTTTTTCCACACAATCTCTCATTTGAAGCCTGGCGCGATGTATCAGCACCCAATAATTAGACGAACTAATATTTAATACCTTACAGATTTCAACAGAATCCAGATCTTCCAAATATTTTAAAGTAAAGACCTGCTGTTGTAATTCTTTCAGGTGGTCTTTGCAGCCATTTATGATCTTCTGAATTTCTTTTCGTTCAAGGGGGTCTTCAATAGTGTGCCAGTTTTTTGGCTTCCTGTCTTCCGCCCAACGGCCATCATCATTAAACCAATCATCATCGGTTGTCTGTAAATCAGACGCTGTCATTACTTGCTGCCTGGTGGCTTTCTTTCTGTAATGATCAATGATCTTATTTTTCAAAATGGTAAACAACCAGTTTTTTTCGGAAGCTTCTCCTTTGTAACCATTCAATCCTTTTAAGGCTGACAGAAAAGTATCCTGTACCAGGTCTTCAGCCATCACAGGGTCATTTACTCTTGGTAACGCGTATTGATAGAGCATATCTCCATAGAGCTGCAGCCATTTTTTTGGGTTCGCCGTTTCGGCATGGCTTTCTGATATCATGGGCTGCTTTTTTGGTAAAGATAACAAAGCGGTTTAAAGAAATTTGTCCGGCCTTTTACAACGGCATCCATTTTTTAAAGTATTGTAAGGTGTGAGTAAATTATCCGTCACAATCAAAAGATGCAAATAATTGAAAGATTTCATTTAAAGAATTGCGATAACGTGCTAAGGAGAAATAGGTGAACAATTTTTTTTAAAGACATTAAGCTATTGCCTTATTTAATATTAGTCAAACAATAGGTGTGTTGCGTGCACATCAGCTTAATAAAAATCCATTAAATGATTATGAAGCATTTGCCTTGCTCTGGTTTTGTCAGCAATCCCCGGCAGTAAAAATTGTATAAAACAACAAAAATGAAAATTAAAACAATTAAACAAATTGGATTATTAGTGCTGGCAGCGATCATTGCAGCCGGCAGCATTGGTGCTTATTTGTGGTTTAAACCGCATCGGAATGTTGAGGCTACAGAGGCTTTTGCAGCGTTAAAAGTTAGTGATCTCACAAACGAATTTTCGAATGATGTAAAGGCGGCCAATGAAAAATACCTATCCGCTGATGGCAACTCCAAAGTCCTTATTGTTGGGGGCCGGGTAACTAATATTTCGACCAATCAAAGTGGCGAGGCGGTAATTGTATTAAAGGATGAAGAAGCAAAAGCCGGGGTCAGTGCAACATTCACCCCTAAAACCAGCCCCGGCGTTTCGGGCATTAAGATTGGCGATAGAATAAAAGTGAAAGGCGTTATTACGGCTGGTAACAGCTACAATGCCGATCTCGATTTAACTGAACATGCCACGCTGATACAGTGTGATATTGTCAATTAAAACGGATGCGATTTTTTTAAGTGAAAATTGGGCATGTTAAATCAGCAATAAAACAAAGACTAAAAGTATTGCTTAGCAATTTAAGGTTATTAGCAAGACAGGCGGGTTAAAAAAAATAAAGAGCGGTAATCGGCGTTGGCAAAGTATTGATGACCAAAGAGAGCTCCTGTAAAATTTTTTTTATGGCTGGTTATGAATTAAACTTCTCTGCCAGGTTGCGCAGGGATTTGCTCATATTTTTTTCCATTTTATTTTTCTTTAGAATCTGAAACATTACTTTGTTAATGGGCTTGTTTTTTATAAGGAATTGCATTGTAACCTTGCTTGATGCAGATGAAAGTCTTTCTACGTTAAATTGATTGCCGAAGGCCTTTTTTTCCTGGTCGATCTCAATAAGAGTATATTCATTATCGTTCGTGTTGAAGTAGTTTGATTTAAAAACATTTACGCTATTGTTGGATAGAATGCATTTGTGTATAGTGCCAGCCTGGTTTATTTTTTCATTTGAAATAAACTCAATTTTATTAATTCCAGCCATCCATTCAGTTCTTTTAAATAAATCAGCCAGGTAACTGATTATCTTCTCAGCCGGAGAATGTATGATTTTGCTGGCGGATATCACAGGCACAAGCCCTTCGTATCTGGTTACACTATCCGTTACGGGCGTTTCGATTTCGTTTAGCCAATGGTTAATGCTTATATATTTGAAGGGTACTATTATACTGTCATATTCTTCGCATCCGTCAACTGTTGATAAATTTTGCCCGTTTAATTTTGCGGGTTCTAAATCTCCATAAAAAGGTTCGGTAAAAAGCAGGTATTCGTGTTCCGGAATACTATTTTTCATCAACCGGTGTAAGAGAATTACATCTTTTCCAATTATTTTATGGTGATCTTTCACATGATAGCTGCCAACGGATCCTGAATGAATGACAAATTTTAAAGTTAGTTTATTGGCTGTTCTGCAGGCTCCGCATTGGCAAATTCTTCTGCTTTCATATGCAAGCAGGTGCTGATGAAATTTTATAAAAATAGTTTTGGCCTGTTCAATAATTTCGCTTGCTGATGGCAGGTTGCCAAATCGAATAAAAAAAACCGCATCGCCTTCAATCTCTAATACCTCCATATTCAATTTGTTTTCATCTACGATTATTTCCAAAAGCTCTTTAATTATATGGGTGCTGTGTTCAATTTCTGTTTCACCTATAAACCTGGTGAAGCCGCTAATGTCCGGCATAAACATAAAGGCAGTTTTCTGATTGGTATCTGACATATTTTCAAAAAATAATCTGTATTGGTTAAAGTAACATTTTATTTGGCATCCCCGAAAATTTTACCAATGCGGATGGCGGTATAAATTTATTAATGGGTGCCAATTGGCCACATGATCATAGCCTTTATTTATATGTGAGGGTTTGGGAGAAGAAATAGAAAGCTGCATAGAAAATTGGATGGACTCCCGTATTATTTTAAAATA
This sequence comes from Chitinophagales bacterium, assembly GCA_038204535.1. Classification (GTDB taxonomy): domain Bacteria; phylum Bacteroidota; class Bacteroidia; order Chitinophagales; family Chitinophagaceae; genus Segetibacter. The sequence goes on from JBBRCW010000184.1 coordinate 4,179, forward strand.
GGACGGGGGGAATTTTTTGCTGTCTCCATCCATCTCAAGCGTGAATGATCGGGCAACCCTTTGGCCGGGTATACATTATTTCAAACCACCAAACTGGCTGTGGTACCAATCTTTTAAATCCAACTGGTCGTCCAGCGACTTTTGCAAGGCAATAAGGTCTTTGAAAAGACTGGCGACTGTTTTTTGCATCTGCGTCTGATCGGCTAAATTCACCATTTCTTCATTGTCATTTTTTATATTGAATAACAGCACTTTTTTAATTTTTGGATAAAGGATCAATTTGTAGTCTCCTTTGTGAATGCTTCTTTCAACATTTAGATAAGAACCATAGATGGCTGAATACTTGCTTTCTTTCTGCTGTCCCTTCGCAAGTGCGAGCAAAGAATTAAATTCTACATAGTCGGGTTTTTCTATTCCTCCCAATTCCAGGCCCGTAGCCATCAGGTCCTGCATATAAACCTGTGCATCTACTCTGTGGTTTTTTGGTATGCCTGGGCCGGCAATAATCAACGGAGGTTTAACGCTATGCTCATACAGGCTTTGTTTGCCCAGCAATCCATGCCTTCCCATTGCCAGTCCGTGATCAGAAGTGAAGAAAATATAGGTATTATCCATGTTACCAGATTTTTCAAGTGCATCCAGTATCAGGCCTATTTGCTCATCTAAATATGTTATGCTTGCGTAGTATTCGCGTATATGACTTTTGGTGGCAAACGCAGTGCGTGGAAAAGGCGCTAATGCTTCATCCCTCAGCGTATGGCTGTTTTCAATCGCATCTTTATAGGGGTATAAAGGCATCCAGCTTTTTGGTAATGAAATGTTGTTTAGCGGGTACATATCCCAGTATTTTTTGGGCGCTTGCCTGGGGTCGTGCGGCGCATTGGAAGCTATGTACATAAAGAACGGTTTGTCTTTTTTAGCGGCCGTTTCTATAAAACCAATGGCATCGTCCCGCAGCACCTCACTCCAATGTTTTCCGCCCTTCCAGTAGCCGACAAATGTACTGTCATACGATCTCCAGGTGGTATCACTTTCGCTTTGCGGGCGATTATATCCCAAAGGCATAAAATCATTCAGTTTTAATTGGCCGCTATTTATGACTGATGCATTTTTTTCGATAAACTTGAAATCCCATTTATCTTCTGCCATTCCCGGCCTTACATCTTTTACATTTTCAAATACTTTTTTGGGGTCTGCATCTACATGCCATTTGCCTGTCATATAGGTATCATATCCGCCTTGCTCCATTAGCTGTCCCCAGGTTTTATCTATCGCTTCTCCCTTTTTCCACTCTGCCGAAATATCTCTTGCATGCCAAACCGATCTGCCCGATATAATCATGGCTCTGCTTGCTACACAAACGGCGCCATTCCATGCCCCCATGTTGTGCGCATTGCTAAAGGATGTTCCCATTTTTACCAGCCTGTCCATGTTTGGTGTAATGATCTCATTATTGCCCAGGGCATGTATGGCGGTATAGGTCTGGTCGTCGGTGATCAGTAAAATGATGTTGGGTTTTTTATCGGCAGCGGAAGGGATCTTGCTGTTGCAACGGGCGAACAATGCAATTGAAATAATGGCAATGCTCCAAATGGCTGCGAATTTTTTTAAAAAGCTGTCCATATTATTTATTTGTTGTGTATCTCTTTTATGCAGTTAAGATACCAAGTTAGGTGTAAACTGTTCAGATGCAGTATTGTTAGTTAATATACTATACTGGTTTATCAATAGGAAACAAGCGGGGAAAGAAAAAGAAAAAAAAATACTGGTTTTGCCAATCGCATTACAATTAGTAATATGTTCGTGGGCGGCAGGCAAAATGGTCTAGTGGCGAGCGCTTAAAGTTTCAATAAATCTTGCTAAAAGAATTTTTTTCATTTTCTGCAATTATTTATCATGACAGGCGGTATGGCGGGATTGAAAATTGATTAAAGTCGGATTTGTACAAATATTGGTCAAGTTTAGATATAGGCTTTGGTGTATGGAGGTGGTAAGTTTGTGTCAAGGCTGTATGATATGTTTTGGATGATTTATCTCATGTTTTTTCATCTACATCTGAGATATTGAATTACCGGGTGATGTCTTATTTCGGGGCTAACGATTATTATCCAAAAAATGATTGCCATGAAGCGTTGCCTGCAAAAAATTTACCGAATCCACCTACATCAATTAGTGTAGTTATGCTAAAGAGGCCAACCTAAATGAGCAATATCATTATCACACTGAACTTGAACTCGTTTAAATGAGAAATTCGCAGGGGAATTTAAATTTATCAGGTGGAAGTTTTCCGTTTAAGAACGATGATATTTTCTTGCTGGGATCAAACCTTCCTCACCAATTTGTACACGACATTGATTTCAGCACAAACAATGGCATTGAAGAAGAAGCCATCGCGCTTCATTTTAATGAGCGGTTTATGGGCAAGTGCATGTTGCAATTGCCAGAGATGTCAGAGATTAATGCAGTGCTTAACACCGCGAAACATGGTTTACAGTTAATTGGCAAATTAAAAGCAGAGGTTAAAAAGGAAATGCTGCAGATACGCCTTGCATCTAACCTCGAAAAATTATTGATTCACATAGAGATCTTGTTACTTATTTCCAAAAGTGAGGAGTATAAAACAATAGGAGGGGAAGTTTTGTTTCATCCCGAAAATGGCTGCAACGAGAAGAGAATTGTGAAAGTGTACAAATTCACGATGGATAACTTTCACTCAACAAATTACTATAAACGAGGTAGCGGCTATTGTCTGATTAACGAAAGAATCGTATTGCAGGTTTTTTAAAAGTATGACCCGAAAATCATATATTCCACAACCAGTCGGTAAATGTCTGGGCTTGCTGCAGGTGATTAGACGCATAGGCCAACCAGTAAGAAAGTTGTGTATTGAGATCATTGTGAAAGTCGTCTTTTCAGGGAGGAAGGCTTTCGTTGTCCGCAGTCCATATGGCTTGCAAGGTAATAGCCGGCGCTCCTTTTCTTACAACACAACCTAACTTATACAATTCAAGATAGTATTGCTTTTCAATTTGTATATCAGGAACAGAGACCGCAGATTGATTCCAGAAATTTTGCCACCATTTGCTATGTGCGGCAAAACTGGTATCTGAATTTATTATTTTTTTCAATTTGATGTCACCGTGAAAAACTTTTAAGACAGGCAACAAAACTTTTGCTTCGTTATTCTTTTCTTCCCAATGTAAATTGATTGCATAGCCTTCATTTTTATTGACAGGCTAATAGTATTGAAGGAAATTATTTCCTTTTATCACCTGCCCCTTCTGATATTCTAATCTTTCCAGCCCCGGCCCCTCAACAGAATTACCGGCCCGGCCCTGTTTGTTGCTTCGATAAGCTGGTACCATAATATCTGCTAAAATATCTTTTGAAATATTTCTAAAGGTGAAGACGCCAACCTCAGCATTAGCAGCAACAAATGTTGCAAAGCGACACCAATTTCCCACGTTACGCTGCACGTTGCGTTGGAAATATAAAATTCCGATTTCATAACTTTTCCAAAAGATGAAATATCAAATTCTATGCACCATGATACCAGGTAAGTTTATAAAAAAGAGTAGTTCATAGTTCATTAAATAACGCCGATCCAAAAACATGCAAAAATTAGCACTCAATATGCAAAAATTACCCAGTTGAACAACTAAGGGTTTTCATTTATCAAATAAATGTATTTTACATAAAATTAACACTGCTTTAAAATAACGCTTATGAGAAAGTCAAAACTTTTTAAAACCGGCTTTTTGCTACTTGCTATTTTATTTTTCTCTGCATCGGTTATTGCACAGCGAAAAATAACAGGAAAAGTTCAGGATGCCACAACCAATTTACCATTGGAGGGAGCAACTGTTTCTATGAAAAACAGTAAAGGTACTATCCTTTCCAAAGCAGGGGGAACATTTGAAATTACCATACCTACAGGCAAAAACGTCCTCGAGGTTTCCTTTGTAGGTTATGATTCCCGAACTATAATAGTCGGTGCAAGTGAAACTAATTTGGTTTTAAACCTGAATCAATCTACTAAGGAGTTAGATAATGTAGTAGTCATAGGTTATGGTACCAAGAAAAAGGTGAATCTGACCGGTGCAATTTCCACTGTTTCTGCAAAAGAAATTGAAAACCGCCCCATTGCGAATACCCAACAGGCATTGCAGGGGCTGGTGCCCAACCTGAACATTTCGGTTTCAAATGCAGGCGGGGAGCCCGGTGAAGCGCTGAATATGAGTATCCGGGGCTTGTCTTCTTTTAGTGGAAGTACTGCTCCTTTTGTGCTGGTGGATAATATCCCGATGGATATAAACAGTATCAATCCCGCCGATATTGAATCCGTAACTGTACTTAAGGATGCCGCCTCGTCTGCCATTTATGGGGCTCGTGCTGCATACGGCGTAATCTTGATTACAACCAAATCAGGCAAATCCAATAACGGGAAAATGAATTTAGGCTATCAAACAAATGTATCCTTTGGAAAACCTGTTTACTTTCCCAAATTGGTTGATGCCATGACCTTTGCGCTGGTGGCCAATGATGCGGCTAAAAATGTAGGGAACAGCCCCTGGTACAGTGCCGATGCACTTGACCGACTGGCAAAAAATATAGCCAATCCGGGCAGTGCGCCAGAAATGTTTGGTAGACCCGATCAACTTTCCTGGAATATTGGTGCCATGGGTTTGGGTGCCGCTGCTAACACCGACTGGTATGATATCTTATTTAAGAAGTTTTCCTTACGGCAAAAACATGACCTGAATGTGTCCGGTTCCACTGAAAAAATAAATTATTATTTATCCACCGGATGGTGGCAGGAAGGGGGATTGCTTCGATATGGTAATGAATCTTTCAACCGATATAATTTTGATGGAAAGATAAATGCACAGGCTACCTCCTGGGCCAAAGTTGGCGTATTATTCAAATATAATTATGGTGTACAGGAGTTTCCCTGGCAGCAGGAACTGGGAAGGGGACGTATCTATGATATGATGACCAAACTGAAACCCACCATGCCGGCAAAATATCCCGGTACGGATATTTGGACACAGGAAAGCCGGATAGCCGAGTGGCAGTCGCAAAGAGATAATACATGGAGTACCCAGATGGTACTTGCTCCAAGAATTATCTTAGAACCCATCAAAGGCTGGGTAACTAATCTTGAATTCAACTATACAACCAGTAGTAACAGGAATGAGCGTTCAGCAAAACAATATTTCTGGATGCAGCCAAATGGGGATCTGGGTGCTGGTGTATCACGAATTGCTACATCCTTCCGTCCCTCGGTCTATACTGACAACTATTTGTCACCTAATCTTTATTCAACCTACTCCCGGAGCTTTGGTAAGCATAATTTCTCCATTATGGCTGGTTTTCAGCAGGAGAAATTTAATTACTTCTCCCTGAATGCCGATGCCCAGTATCTGTTGAGTGACAATGTGCCTGCCGTCAGTACAGCGGTGGGAACAAAAATCGTTTCAGACGGACAGGGACATTGGTCTACACGCAGCGGATTTGGAAGGTTTCTATATGATTATAATGAAAAGTATTTATTAGAGGCTAATTTCCGTGCCGATGGATCTTCAAGATTTGAGCCGGGGAAGCAATGGGGTTATTTCCCTTCTGTTTCTGCGGGTTGGGTAGCTTCCAAGGAAAAATTCTATCCCTTCAAAGATGTGATCAATTTTTTCAAGCTCAGGGGATCTTTTGGACAACTGGGCAACCAGAATGTGGCTAACTACCTCTACATACCCACTTTGGGTATCAACCAAAGTACATTCTTGTTTAGTGGTCAGCGGTTATGGACAGTTGGCGCTCCTAATATTTCCAGTGTTAATTTAACCTGGGAAAAAGTGAAAACACTGGATTTTGGAACCGATTTGGCGTTTTTAAAAAATCGGTTGACTGCCACTTTCGACTGGTATGAATCACATACTTCCAACCTCGTAGGTCCCGGACTGGCCCTCCCTGCTGTGTTGGGTACTTCGGTACCAAGAGAAAACTCCGGCGAAATCAGAACGAGGGGGTTTGAACTGGAAATGAGTTGGAAAAATCATATAGGTGATTTTTATTATCAGATTGGTGGTAACCTGGCTAATAACAGGAGCGTGGTAACTTCCTATAACAATCCCACCCGGATATTAAGTACCTATTACAAAGGACAGGTGCTGGGTGAAACATGGGGATATAATACAGCGGGGCTTTTCCAAACAACCAATGATGTTACTGGCTGGGCGGATCAGAGTTTTCTATGGTCAGGGAAATGGAACACCGGAGATCTGAAATATGTGGATCATGATAAAAATAACAAAATCAATAACGGTAAAAATACAGCGGATGATCATGGCGATATGGTAATAGTGGGTAATCAACTTCCACAATTCCTTTTTGGATTTAATACAAACGCTTCCTGGAAAGGTGTTGATTTTTCTGCTTTCTTCCAGGGAGTAGGCAAACAGGATCTGTATATTTCTGAAATATTTAATGGCAATGTGTTAAGGGGACCGGCAAATGGTCCACTGCATATGATGGTGTATAAAGAACACCTGGATTACTGGCGCGATGAGACCAGTCCTTTAGGGGCCAATTCCAATGCTTATTTTCCAAAGCCTTATTCAGTTTTTGATGGGGATAACAGTAAAGCTTTTGGCAGACCAACGGATCGGTATTTACAGAATGGTGCTTATTTGCGCCTGAAAAATATAAGACTGGGATATACCCTACCGGCAAAACTTACAAACAGGGCGCGGATTAGGAGTGTCAATATTTACTTTTCAGGAGAAAACCTCTTTATTGTTAAAAATATTGACCTTTTGGATCCCGAAGGAGTCGGGGGAAGAAACGGAGATGGAAGAAGCTATCCGTTGGCGAAGAGTTATTCTTTTGGATTAAATGTAAACTTCTAAACAAACCTGAAATGAAAAAGATATTTTATATAATTATATTATCACTCGGAATTGGATTAGTTTTTACTTCGTGTAAAAAGAATTTTCTGGATTTAACTCCCAGGGACCAGATTTCAGCCCCTGAATTCTGGAAATCAACCCAGGATATGGAATTATTTGTTAACGGGTTGTATTCAGTACTTCCCGGTTGGTTAACCAGCGGATCAGGAGGTAACCCTCTGCTGGATGCGGGCACGGATATGGCCATTTCGGTGGGATTGTGGTTGCCTACCAAGAATCGCTTAGACGGATCAATAAATGTTCCTTCAAGTGGTGGCGGATGGACCTGGACAAATGTGCGTAATGTCAATTATTTTCTGGAGAATGCCAGCAGGGTTCCGGATGGAGGATTGAAGGATCACTACATTGGGGAAGCTTATTTTTTCAGAGCATTGAATTACTTTAACCTGCTCAGGCAATTTGGGGATCTTCCTATTATCACGAAAACACTTACCGCCGGTGACCAGGACGTCTTATTCGGTTCGCGCAGTTCAAGAACCGACGTAGCAAATTTTATTATCAATGATCTGGATATGGCAGTTTCAAAACTGAAAAAGAAGAATGAAGTTCCTGCACAACGGATAAGCCGGGATATTGCTTCCTTATTTCAATCCAGGGTTGCTCTCTACGAAGGTACATGGGAAAAATACCATCAGAATGATGTGTTTAAAGGAAAAACAAATGGGGATGCCTTTTTAAATAAGGCGGCTCAGGCCGCCAAAGCGGTTATTGATTGGGGTACTTATTCACTGATTACCGGAGATCCGAACCAGGTTTATTATAATATTTTCAATCAAATCAATTTAAGCTCCAATCCTGAAATATTGCTGTGGAGGAGTTATAGCTCCGCCCAGGGTGACGCTTTCACCAATCAGCTGTGGAACTGGCCTCATGGTTCGGGCTATACCCAGGAAATGGTTCGCATGTACCTTTGTAAGGATGGCTTACCCATTGCACTCAGCCCGCTTTATCAGGGGGAGAATGATTTAAGGGATGTAATTAAAAATCGTGACCCGAGGTTTGTACAAAGTGTAATGACTCCCGGCGATCCGGTTACCATTAATTTAAAAAATGATACTACTAAATTTACACTTCCCGTTTTAGGGGGTGCACAGAACGACCCAACCGGGTACGAATCAAAGAAATTCCGCCGACCCCAGTTGGATCCTGCAACCGGTACTTTCAGTGGCGAACTGGCATATATCATTTTCCGTTATGCAGAAGCATTGCTTAATTATGCGGAGGCAAGAGCAGAATTGGGACAATTAACACAGACTGATCTTGACATAACCATTAATAAGTTAAGAAACAGGGTAGGCATGCCTAACATGGTACTGGCATCTATACCAACCGACCCCAACTGGCCTGATTATGGGTATACCCTGCCCGATTATTTGTATGAAATCAGGAGGGAACGAGAGGTGGAGCTCTTAACGGAGGGTTTCCGTTTAGATGACCTGATGCGCTGGAGAGCCGATAAATTATTTGTAGGTAAAAGACCGAAAGGAGCTTATTATTCTGCAGAGTTAAAAGCCGCCTATCCTAATTTAGCGGTGGATGCAAATAATTTTCTTGATCCTTATAAAACTACACTTACCGGCGCAAATGGGGGATGGGGATTTAATCCGGCCAAACACTACCTGCTGCCGATTCCAACTAACGAATTAACTTTGAATACGGATTTAAAGCAGAATCCAGGCTGGTAAATAAATGCCTGTTCTTTTCTGATTTACAGCAAAAAATCTCATGATTTTCAAAGCAAAGCTAAAGTACATACCTAATTACTTTGGCTTTGCTTCTTTTTATCATCGGGTACCTGTCACTGATGCTGTTTCATTTTTTTTTTAAAAAATGCGCATATGAAATCATTTACAAACATTACTTCAATATTATCTATCGCATTTATTTTTATTTTCTTATCTGCATTTGGAAAAAGTAAACCTGAAAAACCAAACCTGATTTTGATTGTTGCTGATGATCCGGGGTATGCTGATTTAGGTTTTCAGGGTAGTAAACAAATTCCGACTCCAAATCTCGATAAGTTGGCTAAGGAAGGGATTATTTTTTCAAATGGGTATGTTTCTTCATCGGTGTGCAGTCCGTCTCGTGCGGGACTCATTACAGGAAAAAATCAATCAAATTTTGGCTTTAATGACAACTTGTTTCCAGCTCAACCAGGATTTGATCCAAATTATGTTGGGCTTCCAATAACTGAAACTACGTTGGCCGATAAACTTAAATCGCTTGGTTATGTGAATGGTCTGATAGGTAAATGGCACCTTGGTGAGAAATTACACTTTCATCCCC
>JBBRCW010000185.1:0-13406 GCA_038204535.1 Chitinophagales bacterium
AAAAACAAACTTTTCAACCGGCACCAGTACCAACGGCGCAGGTGAATTTAGTTTTTCAAATATACCCGCTGGTGGCCCCTACAGTTTTACCTTTTCAACTGTTGGCTTCGAAACGCAAACACTATCGGGATATAATATAAAGAGTGATGTTGACCTTTCCTTATCGGTAACATTAAAATCTGCTGCCGCTGCCCTCGACCAGGTGGTGGTGGTTGGGTATGGTACACAAAAAAGAAAAGATTTGACGGGTGCAGTGGGGTCTGTTTCAGGAAAAGAAATAAAAGATTTGGCTGTAACCCGGGTGGATCAGGCTCTATTGGGAAAGGTAGCCGGTGTACAAGTTCGTCCGAGTACCGGAGAACCAGGTGCGGCACCCCAAATTAGGATAAGAGGGATCGGAAGTATTTCTGCCGGGGGAAGTCCCTTATATGTAGTAGATGGATTTCCAACAGATAATATTCAGACTCTTAATCCAAACGATATAGAAACAATTGATGTTTTGAAAGATGCCTCAGCAACCGCTATATACGGGTCAAGGGGTGCTAACGGAGTTATCATTATAAATACTATAAGGGGAAAGGCTGGGCAGACAAAACTAAGTTTTGACACTTACTATGGATGGCAAAAAGTATCTAGAATACCCAAATTCATGAACGCCAGACAACAAGCTCAATACTACTACGATGGAATTGTAAACAGAAATATCGACAATAATAATCCTGTTACAGGTGACCCCAGTTCATGGAGGATACCAGTTCCAATTGACGTATTAGATGTACTTTCTGGAAAGAATACCACAGAAACCAATGCATTAGAAGCAGTTTTACAGACTGCACCCCAACAACAGTATCAATTAACTGCGACCGGGGGCAATGAAAAAATGAGATATGCATTGAGTGGAGAATATCTTAACCAACAAGGTATTGTACTTAGTACTGGTTTTAGCAGATATTCCATAAGAGGTAATATAGATGCTGCTTTGACCAAAAGGCTAAATGTAAAAGTAAGTTTAAATCCATCTTATACAGACGCGGACTTGGTTCTTGCAACTGGTGGTTCAGGAGGGCCAAATGAAGGTGTCATTGCACAAGCAACTAATGTCCAACCCTTTTATCCCTTATTCAATCCAGATGGATCATACTTTATTTTTAGCCCTGGAATGTCAGCCGGACCTACGGCTTATAATCCTTTGGCACTTGCTAAAGAAATAATGAATAAACAAAGGAGAATGAGAGTACTCGGAAATATTAATGCTGAGTATTCAATATTTGAGAACCTAAAATTTAATCTTTTGGTGGGAGGCTCTTTATTGAGCCAAAAAGGAATGAGGTTTAGACCAAATCTTCCGGTTTTTCTTAATAATCCTGCGGAAGGATTAGATAACAGTTCTATGGGTTATAACTGGCTAACTGAATATACGCTGAATTACAATAAAGCTATTGGAAAACATAGTATTTCAGGTTTGGGAGGATATACAGTTCAAAAGGAAAGATTTGAATCAAATTTTTTGATCAGCGACAAATATCCAAATAATTTGATTCCAACTTTAAGTGCTACAAGTGGGATAATAACGAATGGCTCTTCTGACGTTTATGCATGGTCGTTAATATCTTACCTGGCAAGAGCTAATTACAATTTTGATAGTAAGTATTATTTTACTGGATCTATTCGTACCGATGGATCTTCTCGGTTTGGTTCCGAAAATAAATATGGTGTTTTCCCTTCCGCTGCTTTGGCTTGGCGCATCTCACAGGAAAATTTTCTTAAAAATGTGAGCTTCCTAAATGAATTAAAACTTAGAGTTAGTTACGGCGAAACAGGGAATAATAATATAGGCAATTATGAACACTTTTCCATTATTAATTATGTAAAATATGTTGGAGGTGGTGGTGCCGTGGCTGGGTACATTCCGGCAAGGCCGGCCAACCCAGGTTTAACGTGGGAAAAGCAACAATCCTTTAATATAGGTTTAAATGCAAGTGTTTTCAACAATCGGGTAGGTCTTACATTAGATCATTTTCAATCAAGAAATACAGATTTATTGTTGAATGTAAATGTTCCTGCTATTACAGGATTTAACACAGCGTTGCAAAACATTGGGGAAGTTAGAAATACCGGATGGGAGCTTTCGGTGAATACAATAAATTCACAGGGTAAATTTCAATGGTCAACAAACTTTAACCTGTCTACCTATCGCAATAAAGTTGAGAAGTTAGGCCCTAATGGAGATCCTATTTTTGTTGGCGGAAGTGTAACTATGATCGGCCAGCCTATTGGAATGTTTTTTGGTTGGTTAACAGATGGCGTATTTTTAAATCAAGCTGAGGTAGATAAAGGTCCGATTTTCGCTCCTGGCAGTATTAATCGTTCCAGACCTGGAGATATGAGGTTTGTGGATGTGAGTGGGCCTAACGGTAAACCTGATGGGATTATTGATAATAATGATAGAACTATTATGGGTTCGCCCTATCCAGACTTTTATTACGGAATGACCAATAACTTTTCGTATAAAAACTTAAGTTTAAATATCAGCATTCAAGGCTCGCAAGGAAATAGCGCCCTTAACATAGCCAGGAGCGGAGCGTTATCTACCAGAGGTCGTATTTCAACATTAGCTTTCCTGCAAAATTACTGGAAATCAGAACAAGATCCTGGGGATGGCAATACGCCCAGGCCTAATGACCAACCTACGGGAAACGTACGGGGATTATTCAGTCAAAGATATCTTAGTGACGCAGCCTATCTAAGGGTCAATAACATCTCGTTGAGTTACTTATTACCTGTAAAGGTTTCTGACAAGCTGCGCCTCTCTTCGGCAAGAATATATGTAACTGCTACCAATCCTTTTCTTATAACAAAATACACCAACTTCAACCCGGATGTTAGCACCACAGAGAATGCCCTTACTCCGGGCGTAGACAATAACGATTATCCTTTACCTAAAAGCCTTTTAATTGGTTTAAATGTAGGTTTTTGATAAATAATAATAATCATAAAAGTAATATATGAAAAAAATAATATCGCTTTTGGCATTGACACTCCTTTTGTCATGCAAAAAAGAATTTATTGAATTAACTCCTGAATCCACAGCAAGTACCGATGCAGTCTATAAAACGAATAAAGATTTCCAGGATGCGGTAGTGGGCATTTATAGTACGTTTCAAGTTATATATCAGTCGTTTTGGCAATTTGGTGACCTGGCTGGCGACGATACAGAGCAACAACATTCTGCTCAGCTTGAGTTTGTAAATATCAACAATTTTTTGGCAACAAGTGCTACCCCTTTAGTACACACCACCTGGCTGGATCATTATAGGGTAATCTTTCGTGCCAATACAGTTTTATCTCAAATTGACAAAGCTGATCCGGCCATTGTTATAGATAAAAACAGGCATATAGGCGAGGCTAAGTTTTTACGTGCACTTGCTTATTTTAATCTGGTTCGGGTATTTGGAGACGTTCCCTTAGTTGCAGCTCCTATAACAATTGAAGAAGCCTCCAAAACGAGTCGCGAAAAGGTAGATAAGATTTATGATGAGATTATAATAAAGGATTTGCAGGATGCAGAAAATAAATTACCTGTAAAATATTCGGGAACTCTTGTAGGAAAAGCAACTAAAGGTGCGGCTAAGTCGTTGTTGGCGAAAGTTTATTTAACACGTAAAGATTTCGCTAATGCAGAAACAAAGCTACAGGAAGTAACTACCCTTGGATATTCGCTTTTACCCATCTATAATGATTTGTTCGACTATACTAAAGACGAGCATCATGCGGAATATATTTTCGATATTGAATACATTGATGGAGGTTTAGGGTTGGGAAGTACGTTCAGTAACAGCTTTGCTCCCAACCTGTCAGGTATTATCAATTTTTTTGGCCTTAAGGGCTCTGGTGGCCAACAAGGCGCACCCACCTTGCCAATATTCTCATTATTTGAGGGCAACGACAAGCGAAAAGGAATATCCGTCGCGAAAGTTGCTGATGGTCTTACAAGCCCCAATGGTCAAACAATTCCTTTGATCCCTATTGATGTAACGACTTATTCAAAAAAGTATATGACACCCCTTTTAACCGCAAATGACAGTAAAGCCAATTGGAAAGTTATACGTTATGCTGATGTACTATTAATGTATGCCGAAGCTTTGAATGAAACAGGTAAAACCGATCTTGCGCTTATCAATTTAAACCTGGTTCGTGCCCGGGCAGGCCTCGCACCATTTTCAGCTTTAACTCAGGATGACACCCGTGAAAAAATATATTTGGAACGAAGATTAGAGCTTCATTTAGAAGGTCACCGATGGTTTGATTTGGTGAGAACCGGGCGGGCACTGGCTGCTCTGCAGTCATTAGGAATGAAACCTTATATGACGGTTTTCCCTGTTCCTTTAAGCCAAATACAAGTAATAAACAATCCTGCATTTTTTCCTCAAAATCCTGGATACAATTAATTAATTACCACAAAAACTAAGTGAAAGATATTTATAAAACCAATATCGTTGATTTAGTTTTTTTGGTTTCGGTAGTTCTTTCGGTATGTAAGCCTGATCCAAATAGCAGGAATTATTTTAAAAATTTATAAAATGTTTGTGGAAACAAATCGTCGAAAATTTATTAGTTCTGCCGTTATTGGCGGTGTTGCTGCTGCTACATTGCCGTTATCATCTTGCGGAATAAAAAGTACAACCAAGGGCTCCGCTCAGACAGACTTGGCATCAAGATATGCCAGGCTTGATGAAGCACTTAAATTACCGGTATTTAAAAAGGAACTTTTTACTTCCCCGGTCATTATAGAATCAATCGAATTGCTTCGGGACCGGAATAATGTTTTGTGCCGGGTGCGTTCTAAAGATGGCGCGGAAGGTATATCCGCCGGTCACGCTACCAGCCAGACGAACTGGCCAGTTATGCAAGATTTGATTCAAAGGTTTAATGGAAAAGATGCCCGCGATTTGGATGCCCTGATCCCTGGTGACAGCGGCAAAGGTGGGGGCATTCCATTCAATATACAGCTTGCCACACTGGAATTTGCCATCCTGGATATGTTGGGCAAAACGGCAAAGAAGTCCATTGGCCAGCTGATCGGAGAAATTCATAATCCTATGATTTCAGTTTACCAGGGTTCACAATTTGTGGAACTGCGCAAACTGCCACCAGAACAGTCCCTGGAACTTGTAAAAAAGGATTTATTGGTAAGTAAGGCTAAAGCCATCAAAATAAGAGCTGGCGGCGGCGGAGTTCTGGATGGTGACAATGCCCCGGGGCGGACAGAAAAACTCATCAGAATGGCACGTGAAACGTTTGGCGATAAAATGGTCCTGATGATTGATGGCAATAATAACTATTCTGCAGATGGAGCTATTCGCATAGGTAAACTATTGGAAGAACACAATTATTACTGGTGGGAAGAACCTGTTCCATATGGTTGGGACGATGAGCTGAAACAGGTGAAAGATGAGCTTAATAAGATTAAAATAGCCTCTGGCGAATCTGACGGCTACTTCAGTACATTTCGATGGCTTATTGCGCACGATGCCCTGGATATTTATCAACAAGACACTACTTATTTCGGGGGAATGATTCGTTCGATGAAAGTGGCACGCATGGCAGCAGCATTTGGGAAAACTGTTGCTCCGCATATAACCAATAACGGCTTAGGGTACATATACATGATGCAACTTATCTCCGCATGTCCCAATGCAGAAAAGTATCAGGAATTTCAACTATTTACCACCAGGGATTCAAATGGCAATCAAATTCCTATCGAATATACATCAGGTGACCCTATTACCAGCTATGACGGTGTGCTTAAAGTTCCCACCGGTTCAGGTCTGGGCATTAGAATTGACCCGGATTACGTTAAGACGCATAAAGTTGTAAAGGATTGGTAAGTCAACGAATTGCCTGAGTATATTAGTTCTTAAAACACTGGGAACTCTGTTTTTCTAACATAACCATCTTTGCAGGTGTGTACGGTAGGAGTTATATTTTAGAAATAATCGATCAGCACAAGAATGCCCAAGCCGGTTATTTAACACCCAAAGTAGAATAAGAAATTATAAATGTATTCATGGACGTTTGGCTGGGAGAAAAAATTCATGACCGACAAGTACAATACACGAGTGAAAATTTGACCCTGTAAACAAATTCAAACTTAAATATTGAAAACTAATCGTCGGAAATTCATCGGCTCAACGTTTGTTGGTGGAGCTGTCGGTATTTTACGTCAGACACCCGGTTGTATCCAAGCATTCGCACCCGATGTTCCTCAATATCCTAAATCCACTTTTTCTTGGAAGAGATACAAGGGATCTTGATGAGTTAATTGAAAGCGCATATTATAGCGCAGTTAAAAACCAGGGCACCAACTGTGTTCAGATAGCGTCGCTTGAATTTGCAAGCCTCACTTTGCCTTCAGGCTATAACATCAACTAGTATATGGGTATGTAAGCCTGATCCAAATAGCTGGAATTATATTAAAAATTAAACTTGTATTATGGAAACAAATCGTCGAAAATTTATTAGTTCTGCCGTTGTTGGCGGTATTGCTGCTGCTACATTGCCGTTATCATCTTGCGGGATAAAAACTACAGCTACGGGCTCTACTCAGACCGAATTGGCATCTAAGTATGCCAAACTTGATGAAATACTTAAACAGCCTGTATTTAAAAAAGAACTTTTTTTATCTCCGGTTATTATAGATACCATTGAAGTGCTGCGCGATAGGGAAAATTTTATGGTCCGGGTACGTTCTAAAGATGGGGCAGAAGGTATGTCGGTCGGTCATACGGGTCTCAACCCCAAAGGAGGCGGTGGCCAAAGCGTTAGAAATTGGGCAGTTTATAAAGGTTTGATAGATAATTTTATTGGTAAAGATGCACGTGATTTGGATGCCATGATCCCTGGTGACAATGGCAAAGGTGGTGGCGTTCCATACAATATAGCGGTTGCTACACTGGAAATCGCTATCCTTGATATGTTGGGAAAAACTGCAAAAAAGCCCCTCGGCCAGCTGATCGGAGAAATCCAAAATCCCATGATTGATGTTTACCAGGGTAGCCGAATGCCGGAGCTGCTTTCACTACCACCCGAACAATCCCTCGAAATTGTAAAAAAAGATTTACTGGAAACTAAGGCAAAAGCTATTAAAATGAGAGTTGGCCTTCCTGGAAGTCTGGATAAAGATAGCGTGGCAGGAAATGAAAAACTCATAAGGGCGGCACGTAAAATGTTTGGGGATAGTATGGTTCTGGGGTGTGATGGTAACAATAAATTTACTGCGGAAGGCGGTATTCGCATGGGTAAAATATTGCAGGAGTACGACTATTCCTGGTGGGAAGAAATGGTTCCATTTGGCTGGTACGATGAAATTAAAATGGTGAAAGACGGCCTAAAAATCCCTATATCCACAGGTGAATCTGAAGCTCATATCAGTACGTTTCGTTGGCTTATTGCCCACGATGCAATTGATATTGTACAGCCCGATCAGCTTTATTTTGGGGGAATGATACGTTCCATGAAAGTAGCGAGAATGGCAGCAGCACTTGGTAAAACTGTTTGTCCGCATATAACTCAATACGGATTGGGATACATTTATATGTTGCATTTTGTTTCTGCCTGTTCTAATCCCTTTAAGTATCAGGAATTTGATACATTTTCAACAAGGGATGCAAACGGAAACCAAATTCCTATCGAATATACATCAGGCGACCCTATGATTAGCTATGATGGTGTTCTTAAGGTTCCCACAGGTTCAGGTTTAGGTATTACAATTGACCCTGATTATATTAAAACACATAAGGTAGTAAAAGATTGGTAATTCACCGACCTTAATTTAGATGCCCTTTTTAAAAAGGCTTATGAAGGCTACCTAAAAAATTAAGTCATTCCATTTTGTATGCAGAAAGCAACCCGTGAATTTTCAATCCATGATATGTTCGGCAACATTGCATAACCGATCGGCCAGTTAATTGGAAAAAAGATAATTCCAGCTTCCCTGTTTATCAGGTGCTACCGGTACACGAGATGGGTAGGATTGTCTTTTTCTCTGTGTAGCTCGAATTGAAAAAACTTTAATTCAGATCTGCTTAAAATGGTAACGATACGTTATTAATTACAGAAGCAGTGTGTAAAATAAATTTTAAAGCAGTAAAGGTGTAACGGATGGTTCACTCTCATTTAAGATTTAATTTATAAAGAAAACAACCTGAATAAATAAATTGAATTGAACAAAAGTATTTTAATACATAGGTTGAATTAGAAACTCAATTGCCATAGTAGAAAAGGTTTTAAATTTAATGGTGAGATTATGGTAATAAAACAAAACAAAATTTTAGAATTTATTGCTGATGTTATTATTGGTCTCTTTCTGATTGTCTAATTGTCCATCAAATAAAACGTGAAGTTTGACCTAAATTCGCATTTTTAAATTTTAAATCTCACAACCTCTATTATTATTATAGGTTTTCCACAGTAAATTAAATAGATATGAAAATACAAAATAGAAGAAAATTTATTGTTACTACGGCGTTGCTAAGCACGGGTATAGCTGCATCAACCCTTGTTCAGGCAAATTTTATGAAAAACAAAGAGAAAATAATCCACTATGTATTCTTTTGGTTGAAGAATCCAACTTCAAAGGAAGATTTCAACAAACTTATTGAAGGGTTACGAACGCTTAAAAAAATTGAAACCGTGCGTCAGACATATATAGGTATGCCGGCTTTAACAGAGCCACGCCCGGTAATAGATAGCAGCTATAGTGCTGCTGTACTACTTTTTTTTGATGATCTTGCAGATCAAAAAACATATCAGCAACACCCTGTTCACCAAAAATTTATTAAAGACTGTTCACAATTGTGGGAAAGAATTTTGGTATATGATACAATGGATGTATAATGTTATTCAATTGTTATAATACCATCATTTGCTTTAACATTGGGAGCCGCCATTAAATGCTGTTGTAAGAAAAATTTAGTAACAATTGCCTCTATTTGGTTACAGTTACACGTATAAAACTGACAAGAGAATTGTTTGATTAAAAAGAAATCTGATTAGTTATGATATTTAATAATACAAAGCTAACTGAGGATTGGCAAATTGAAAAAAAAGAATGGATTGAATCTATTAACGCTGTATTAGAGATGTATGGCGAAGAGAAAACAAAAGAATTATTGAAGGTAGTCAATCATTATATAATACGGAAGGGTGTTGCTTTTCAAGGTGAAAATATTAATACTCCTTATATAAATACCATAAACGTTAAAGACGAACCTACTTATCCTGGCAATGTTGAGTTGGAACAAAAAATTGAAAATATCAATAGGTGGAATGCAATGTGTATGGTTTTACAAGGATACGACAATGGGTCGGGTGTAGGAGGGCACATTGCTACTTACGCATCTACTGCAACCATGTATGAAGTTGTCTTCAATCATTTCTTTCGAAAAAGAACACCTGATTATGGGGGTGATCTGGTTTCCTTTCAACCACATGCAGCGCCGGGTATTTATGCGAGGGCTTTTTTGGAAGGGCGTCTAAATGAAGAAAACCTGAAAAATTTTCGCAGAGAGCTAAAACCTGGAGGGGGTTTGCCTTCTTATCCTCATCCACGCCGTATGCCCTGGTTTTGGGAAATTCCCTGTGCTTCTATGGGTCTCTCACCGGTTAGTGCTATTTATCAAGCGCGTTTTAGCAAATACTTGATCAACCGTGGATTAAAAGCAGATAACGGAGGGCAAGTATGGTCATTTATTGGTGATGGTGAAATGGATGAACCTGAAATTATTGGAACTATTAACATAGCTGCTCGTGAGCAATTAGATAATCTGATTTTTATTGTTAATTGTAATCTTCAAAGGCTTGATGGACCTGTTCGGGGTAATGGAAAAATAATTCAGGAGTTAGAGCGAATATTTTTAGGTGCAGGGTGGAATGTTATAAAAGTTATTTGGGGCAGTGAGTGGGATGCTTTACTTGCCAGGGATCATGACGGAATTTTGGTAAAGCGAATGGATGAAGTGCTTGATGGTGATTATCAGAGGTATTCTGTTTTGGACGGGGATAAAGTCAGAAACCATTGGGTTCAAGGTAATCCAGCGTTGGCTGATCTAATGAAATCATTGACGGATGAGGAAATTAGATCAATAAAACGTGGAGGGCATGATTACAAGAAAGTATATGCCGCTTTTGATAAAGCCGTTAATGATGCAAATGGAAAACCGACAGTTATCCTGGTTAAGACTATCAAAGGATATGGAATGGGTAGCACAGGTGAAGGGCGTAATACTACTCATCAGAAAAAAAGTATGACACCGGAAGAACGGCAGGTTGTTGCCCGTCGTTTTGGTATTCCATTGACGGAAGTGGAAATAGAAACTGCAAAATTTTATAAACCTAATGATAGTAGCCCCGAAATACAGTACTTAAAAAAGCAAAGAAACAGTTTAGGGGGGTATTTACCATCAAGGGAAGATAATTGCCCTCTAATCTCAACTCCTGAAAAACAATTTTTTACAGAGTTTTATACAGGAACCGAGAGTAGAGAGGTATCGACAACTATGGTTTTGGTTCGAATAATAACTAAATTGCTAAAAGAACCTTCAATTGGAAAATACATTGTTCCTATTATCCCTGATGAAGCAAGAACTTTTGGTATGGATGCTCTTTTCCGTCATGCCGGAATATATCATCCTGAAGGGCAACTTTATGTTTCAGTAGATGCTGAAAGCCTTTCAAATTACCGGGAAGCCCGGGATGGGCAAATTTTGCAGGAGGGTATTTGCGAAGCTGGTGCTTTAGCTAGTTTTATGGCAGCTGGATCAGCTTATGCTCAGCATAGTTTACCAATGATTCCTTTTTATATTTTCTATTCTATGTTTGGTTTTCAGCGGGTGGGCGATATGATTTGGGCTTGCGGCGATATGATGTGTAAAGGCTTTTTATTTGGCGGAACAGCAGGGCGGACAACACTAAACGGTGAAGGATTACAACATCAGGATGGGCATTCGCATCTGTATGCTTCTACAGTACCGAACCTAAAATCCTACGATCCCGCTTTTGCTTATGAGTTAGCTGTTATTATTCATGATGGCATTTATAGAATGTTTGAGAAGCAGGAACAAATTTTTTATTATATAACCGTTTACAATGAGAACTATAAACACGCAAGTATTCCCTTGAATGTTGAAAAAGGGATCATAAAAGGCATGTATAAATATTTAAAGTCAGAAACAAATTTATCAATTAAATCGGTACCAAGGGGAAAAGTTGATGATGCCAATAGAAAAGTTCATTTAATGGGGAGCGGATCCATTATAACACAAGTGATTGAAGCGCAAAAAGTGTTGGAAAAAATGTCTATTTCAACAGATATATGGAGCGTAACAAGCTATAATGAACTTTCAAGAGACGGTTTTACAGTTGAGCGTTGGAATAGACTGCATCCTCAGGAAGAAGCAAAAGTACCTTATGTGCAATCGATCACTAAGGTAGAAAAAGGAATATTTATTTCGGTTTCAGATTATCAAAAAAGTTTAGGAGCCAGTATTAGTGCATGGATGCCCTCCAATTATACCGTATTAGGAACGGACGGATATGGATTAAGCGAAGCAAGGCCTGAACTTCGTGATTACTTTGAAATTTCTGCCAAATTCATTGTATTAGCTGCCTTGTGCCAATTAGAGAAATCAGGCGTACTAAATATGGAAGAAGTTACCGATTACATCAAAAAATCGAATATTAACAGCGAAAAAACTAACCCTGTAAATGCTTAAATATGAGAGATGTTTTAATGCCATCTATGGGTGAAAGCGTCATGGCAGGGGTGATCATAAATGTTTTAGTTAAACCTGGTGACTTGTTATTGGTTGGACAAACGTTAATTGAAGTTGAAACAGATAAGGTGACCTTTGAGGTTCCTGCAGAAGAGTCTGGTAAAATTGAAGAACTTTTTGCTAAGACAGGAGATCAAATCCATCCTGGAGAATTGATTTTAAAAATCAATTCAGAAATTGAAAACGTTAAGGAATTGATTGATGCAAATGATATAAATTTAGATGATCAGCCTCCTGATATGGTCAACGATCCCTTGACGACGTTGAAAAAATATTTTGACAAGCAAACAGATCAAATTAGTGTAGTAGAAAACGGGAAATTATTGGAAAAACAAAAAAATAAAATTCTCTCTTCTCCTCTTGCTCGTAAACTTGCACGTGAATTAGGTATTGAAATTTCCGATATAGGCAAAGGCCTTAATAACCGTATTTCATTGGATGACGTAAAAAGATTTGCAAAATCCTCAATAAAGCAATTACAAGAAAAAAGCATTGATAATCGATTTGAGGTTTCACGCTTATTGCCGGATTTTAGTAAATTTGGTGATGTAAGTCGTAAGGCAATGTCAGCAATTATGATAGCGACCAGCCGTAATATGGTGAATTCTATCAATATCATTCCACATGCCTGGATAGAAGAGAAGGTGGATTTTACGAATATTGAATTAAGTAGAAAAAAACACAAAGCCCAAGTGGCTGCAGCAGGGGGAAGTCTAACTGTTACAGCTTTGGTGATAAAAGGAGTTACAAGTGCCCTACAGGCGTTTCCAGTGTTTAATGCTTCATTAGATAACGAAAGAAAGGAAATAGTTTTTAAGAGTTATATTAATATCGGTGTTGCAGTAGATACCGGTAATGGTTTATTGGTACCGGTAATTCGCGATGCGCAGCAAAGGAATTTAACTAACATTGCCATAGACCTGATGCGTATATCAAAAGATGCAAAAGATCGTAAAACAAAATTAGAAGATCTGGAAGGGGCTACATTTACCATTTCCAATTTGGGTGGCATAGGTACAACTGGGATGAATCCCATTATAGATTGGCCGCAAGTTGCAATTTTGGGATTATCTGCAGGTCAGATAGAGGCGACTTGGGAAGAAAAACAATTTGTGCCTCACTTGAAGATTCCTCTTATTTTAGGTTTTGATCACCGGGTGATAAATGGTGCTGACGCCGCCAGATTTCTTCAATATTTAAAAACTTTGTTGGAAGACCCCTTTTTGTTACTCTTATGATGATGTTCTATTTCGATAAAAATAATTCATAATGTTTAATTACTTCGTAAGTATCCTTCAAATGGTTGACTAGGTGAAGTTGTGTGTAAAGTGTGGGTTTGAATTGTTTGTCCATATAAAAAGTAAAAAATGAATTTATAGTGAAAATTACATTTCATTTGTAGTCACAACCATATTAAAAAAATTGCTAAAAAAAGTTTATCCTTTGTAGGGGTAAATGATTTTTAACACGTATTATATAAATTACAGGATAGATAAAAGCCCGTTCGCCAAACTGAACGTTAGGTATATAAGGAAAAATAGATGGGGAAATAATTCGTTGATTATAGAGCTTTTC
>JBBRCW010000186.1:0-13404 GCA_038204535.1 Chitinophagales bacterium
GAAAAAACATTTTCTATCCAGTAGATATATTCGCGGTAGTGTATGTTGGCAACTTCGGTTTTGTCAATAAAAAACGAGTTAACCGTAACACGACGGGGAATGTTATTCCATTCGCCCATAACATCTTCGGTAGTGGCGCCCATAGTAAAAGTACCACCCTGAACAAATACTAGACCTGGACCTGTTTTAATGTCTTTGGCTTTGGCCACATTAAAACCCCCCATGTTTTTGTCGTTGTAGTTCCAGCCGGTTACCGACGATTTTTCTTTTTTGTTTTTACCCATAAAGCCGTTTTTACAAGAGGCCAACAATGCAATGGCTCCCAACAGCACGGTAAAATTTTTCAGACGCATTACTTTTTGCATTTAATTCAATTTAGCTCGTAATGAACGATAAATAAGAGGTGAATATTGTTTTAGATGTATATAGTTCTGCGAATATAACAGAATTTACTACAGCGCAAATTTGCAGTTAAACGTTGGAACTGTTAGGAAAACCCTAATAATTAACGTTTTGCAAAATCAATAAAGTCACCAAGTAAATTTCTTTTCTATATACGAAACATTGTTTAGGATGCGGGCCTGGTAAAGATTTGCTGAGATCTGCAACTTTTTCAGTCAACGCAAATAATAAAATCGGGTAGGTTTAATTTCAGTTCAAAAATAAGGGAATACTTGTTAAAATAATTTTACAGGCCTGCTTGTTCAGCAACGGACACCGTAATTTGAAATGAAGTTAATTCCTTTACAATATAATAAGGAGTCTTTAGCTTTATTTTATCTTTTTTTTAATTGTTGAAATCGAAAGGCAAAAGACTGGGCTTCAATCTGGCAGAATGAGAGATGGATAGGCCGGGATCCACAGATGTTTGATTTATTCTGACGGAACGGTCGGTTGTTGTTTGTAAATTGGTCTTAACTCATCAAACATTCCAGCGGAAGAAAAGGATAGTAGCACGAAATCCACATTTTGTTATTCGTTCCGGCGGAACGAGAGGTGGGAAGCCCGAGATCCACCTATGTTTTAATCGTTCCGGAGGAACGTTAGATGGGTAGAAGTAAATTCAAAACATGATTTTTCGTTCCAGCGGAACGAGAGGTGCCTATCGAAATTGATGAAACCACAATTCATTTCCGTTTTGAGAATGTGAAAACATTTTGGTGATTTTGTTTATAATCACCTTCCGTTCCTCTGGAACGGTTGAATGTTTTTTGTTGATCGGGTTTCTACCCATCTCTCGTTCCTCTGGAACGATAGGATGTTGTTTGTCAATTGGTGTCAATCCATCTTTCGTTCCTCTGGAATGATAGGATGTTGTTTATTGATTTTGTTTCTACCCACCTTTTTGTGCCTCCAAAACGAAAAGTGAGTGGATGGGAATCACAAGTTTCTTTTTAAGTTCTGGGGACCGATAGGTGGGGAGCATAATTCCATCATTTAATATCCGTTCCAGCGGAACCGAATGTGGGTAGTTAAAATTCAAAATATGGTTAATCGTTCCAGTGGAACGAAAGATGGGTAGCCCGAGATCCACCGATGTTTTATTCGTTCCAGCGGAATGAAAAGTGGGAAGATATTGTATGTGTGCTTAAATAATTTTATTTTCATTGCCTAAAAAAACTGAAAATGGCAGATACATATACCCAATTACATATTCAATTTGTGTTCGCTGTCAAATACAGAAAGGCCCAGATAAATCCAGAATGGAAACATCGGCTTTATTCGTACATGACTGGTATTTTTCAAAACCACGATCATAAAATGTTACAAATAAATGGTATGCCCGATCACATCCATATTTTAATCGGACTCCGGCCACATCAATCCATTTCATCCCTCATGCAAGAAGTGAAATCGGAGAGTACCAAATGGATCAATAGAGAACAATTGTGTAGCCAGCCTTTCGCATGGCAGGATGGCTATGGCGCATTTTCGTATGGTAAAAGCCAGGTTCATAATGTGATCCGATATATTCAAAATCAGGAAGTTCACCATAAGAAGGAAAGTTTTTTGGATGAATACCGGAAATTTTTAGATGCTTTCGAAATCGACTGGGAGGAAAAATATATTTTCACGGAATTGGAATAGGCGCAATATTTTTTGCGTTTTGTTTTTCGCATTTTTGCCCACCTTACGTTCCTCCGGAACGATGAGATGTTTTGTTGATGGGTTTTCTACCCACCGTTCGTTCCTCTGGAACGACTGGATGTTATTGTTGATTGCTTTTCTACCCATCATACGTTTTCTCCGGAATAATATGAAGTATTTGTTAATCGTGTTTCCTCCATGTTTCTTTCCCCGGAACGATTGTATGTTTTTGGTTTGTCGGGTTTTTACCCATCGTACGTTCCTCCGGAACGAAAGAATGTTTTATTGATAGTATTTCTGCCCATCAATTTGGGCCTTCAAAACGAAAAGTAAGTGGATAAGAATCGAATATTTGTTTCTTTGTTCTTGCGGAACGAAATGTGAGTAGGTTCTCCAATATCGCAAATCGTTCCAACGGAACGGGAGGTGCGTAGATAAGGATTTTAAATTTGGTTAATCGTTCCGGAGGAACGTACGATGGGTAGAATCAAATTCAAGACATGGTTTTCGTTCCAGCGGAACGAGAGATAGGTAGCCCGGGACCCACCGATGTTATATTCGTTCCAGCGGAACGAGAGGTGGGTAGAAAGGAAATTCAAAACATGTTTCTTCGTTCCAGAGGAACGAAAGGTGCCTATCGAATTTGATGAAATCTTTGAGAATGTGAACGTATTTTGATGATTTTGGTTATAAGCACCTTCCATTCCTCCGGAATGGTTGGATGTTTTTTGATTATCGGGTTTCTACCCACCTTACGTACCTCCGAAACGATGGGACGTTTTTGCTTATCGTATTTCTACCCACCTTACGTTACTCTGAAAAATTTAAATTAATATTTATGCATTCCTTTGCATGACCAGAAAATATTATTGGTTTCAGTAAAACAGTCCCTAAGCAACCTAAACGTATTAATTTAAATCTATTACGTTTCCGGCAAACTGGTTGGTTGAATACAGCGTATAATAAACACGGCTGTAAACCGTTTTAGTGAGATTAAGGGTTAGAAAAAAACGCATACAGCGAAAAACCTGGTGGCGGTGTCTGCCTTCATAGAATTTTACTTACCTCTGCAAACGGCAAAAGGATGGAAAAAAAGTGAAAGGTTCTATTTGTTGTAAGTGATATTAATTGCCTTATTTTGTGACCCATAAAAAAAAATTATTGTTTAGACTTGTACTTAACCAAACAAAGAGTGATGAAACTGTTAACACTGAAACCGGCAGCTGCTTTAATAATAGGCTTATCTGCGGCGGTAAGTTCTTCGGCGCAAAGTGCTAATACTATAAATGTTGTTACTTCGGCGGTTCCCTTTTTAAGAATTTCTCCAGATGCACGTGCAGGAGGTATGGGCGATGTTGGAATTGCCACCGAACCCGATGCCAATTCGTCGTTTTGGAACCTGGCCAAGACTCCATTTTCAAAAAGCAGAACAAGTATTGCTAT
This sequence comes from Chitinophagales bacterium, assembly GCA_038204535.1. GTDB lineage: Bacteria > Bacteroidota > Bacteroidia > Chitinophagales > Chitinophagaceae > Segetibacter. The sequence continues at coordinate 3,532 of JBBRCW010000186.1, forward strand.
GACCTATACCCCCTGGTTAAAGGATCTGGGGCTGAATGACGTTTACCTGGCTTCGCTTGCCGGTTATTATAAATTAGATGACGATCAGGCTATCTCGAGCTCAATCCGGTATTTTAGCCTGGGTAATATTCAATTCACCGATTTTGCTGGGAACGACCTGCAGTCATTTCGTCCCCGCGAATTTTCGTGGGATGCGGGTTATAGCCGTAAATTAAGTGATAAACTGGGCTTAGGTGTTGCATTGCGTTACATTAATTCGAACCTCGCCGGCGGACAGGCTGTCAATGGTGTTTCGTACAAAGCAGGCAATACTGTTTCGGGCGATTTGTCGTTGTTTCATACAGGTATAGATGCCAATGGCCAGGGAATGAACTGGGGCGTTACTTTGAGCAACCTGGGCGGAAAAATTGGTTACACCAGCGATGCCCAGCAAAAAGATTATATTCCTGCAAACCTGGGTATTGGAGTTGCCTATACCAGCGTAATTGATGAAATTAATAAGGTATCATTTGGGTTGGATATCAATAAACTGATGGTGCCCACTCCGCCGTCATTAACAGACAGCGCAGCTTTGGCAGATTACCGCAGCAAAAGTGTTATCAGCAGTTGGTTTAGTTCGTTTGGCGATGCAGGCGGTTTTAGCCAGGAATTAAAAGAATTTCAGGTGTCCGTGGGTGCAGAATACTCTTATAACGAGCAGTTTGCCTTTAGAGCCGGTTATTTTTACGAAGACAGATTAAAGGGCAACCGTAAATATTTTACTTTGGGTGCCGGTTTAAAATACAATGTTTTCGGTTTAAATTTCTCATACCTGATACCTTCGGGTAATGGCGTAAACCGCAATCCTTTATCTAATACTTTGCGTTTCAGTTTGATCTTTGATCTGGACAGCGAAAATACAGCAGGCAACTAGGCTTGTTTCCCAAAAAAATAAGAGCGCGGTTCATTCTGCGCTTTTTTTATACCGTTAATTTTTTAATTCAGTCTGCAAAGGCATAAACCAGGCACTATCATTAGCCTCCAAAGACAAGCTGAAGCAGCTTAGTTCCGTTGCCGGTGGCATGATATTCTTTAACTCGAATAGGGCCAAAGAAAAAGTGAAGGGTAAAAAATAGGAAAAAAATTAATTATTTGCAGAATAACCAATGGCTTAGAATATTTAAATCCAGGTGAAAATTTTATTTGTACTTCGACCTCGTTCTTTTACTTTTGAAACCAACTAATTTTTAATTGTGATTGCATTTGTAAGAGGAAATTTTATTATAAAAAATCCGGCGCAGGTAATAGTAGATGTAAATGGAGTGGGCTATGAGTGTAACATTAGTTTGCACACTTATTCTGCTATAGATCAAAAAGAAAGCGGTCAATTATTTACTTATCTGCATTTATACGAAAACGGTCAAACACTGTATGGTTTTGCCGAGCAGTCAGAAAAAGAGCTTTTTATTCAATTGATAAGTGTATCGGGGGTGGGTGCAGCAACTGCACGTATGATGTTGTCTGGAATGAGACCTGAAGAGATCATCAGGGCCATTGTGCAAAGCAACGCACGCCAGTTGGAAAGTGTTAAGGGGATAGGAAAGAAAACTGCCGAACGATTGGTGTTAGAACTGAAAGACAAGTTGAGTAAGCAGGCAAATGAAATTATAATTTCGGCCAATGTAAACAATAGGGTGGAGGCAGATGCGTTAAATGCCTTGATATCTTTGGGAATTGCCCGCCCAATGGCCGAGCAGGCCCTTAAAAAAGCGTTGGCGATAAACCCCCAGACAGTTCCATTAGAAGATCTAATTAAAAGTGCCTTAAAAAATGTATAGCCTATAGCCTAGAATTGTACTTAATCAGTGTTTATCGTCTTGACCCGTCAGTTCCAATTATTAAAATATTTTGTTGTTTTTGCTGCTGCCTTCGTGCTGGCGGGGTATCATTCCTATGCGCAGGACACAACCCGTAAATCCAATGATACAACAAGGTTCCCTATTCATGACAGGCGGGGCGATCCGTTCAATTATTCCAGCAGCAATCCCTTTTATTTTTCGGATACAAGCCTTATAAAAAGGGATGTAGAATATGATCCAAAAACAAAGAAATACATTGTAACGGAGAAAATTGGTTCTACGTTTTACAGAACACCCACTTACCTTACCTACGACGAAATGCTTCAGTTTAAAGCAAAGCAGGCCCAGGAAGAATATTTTAGAAAAAGGGCCAATACCCTCAGCATCCTCAATAGAAAAGGGATTAAACCCAAATTACGGACGTACGATAAATTGTTTGATCGCATTTTTGGTGTTGGGCCAAATGGGTTGAAAGTGGACATCAGGCCGCAGGGCAATGTGGATATACTGGCAGGTTACCAGGGCCAGAATATTAAAAATCCCACCCTGCCCGAGAGTGCCCGTAAAAACGGCGGTTTCGATTTTGATATGAATGCCAATGTAAATGTGATTGCCAACATTGGCGACAAACTTAAACTTCCTATCAATTATAATACACTGGCCAATTTCGATTTTGAGAACCAGTTAAAGCTCGATTATAAGGGCATGGATGATGAAATCATAAAGTCGATTGAAGCCGGTAATATTTCGTTTACCTCCAAAGGAACGCTGATACCCAGCGCACAAAGCCTTTTCGGATTAAAGAGCTCATTACAATTCGGTAAATTATTTGTTACCGGTGTACTGGCCAATCAAAGGTCGCAACGTCAATCGCTTAAACTGGCCGGTGGCGCCGCTACACAGCAGTTTGAGAAAAAACTGGATGACTACGAAGAAAACAAACATTTTTTGCTGGGTCAGTATTTCCACGACAATTTTAATAAGGCAATGCGCAACCTGCCTGTGGTAAATAGCCAGGTGCAGATTTTACGCTTAGAAGTTTGGGTAACCAACCGCACCGGCGCTACTACCGAGGCCCGCGATGTGGTAGGATTTATGGACCTGGGCGAAGGCGCCCCTTATAACCGGAACCTGCAGGGTTCAGGTGCGGGTGTATTGCCAGGCAATGGTGCAAACAACCTGTATTCATTTTTAGTAAACAATCCCAATAACCGGAACCCCACCCAGATCAACAGCCTTTTACTTGCCAGAGGGTTACGCCCGGTTGAAGATTTTGAAAAGACCTTTGCCCGCAAACTTACCACCAACGAATACTATTTTAACTCGCAGGTGGGCTTTGTTTCGCTGGTGCAGCAACTACAGCCCGATGAAGTAATGGGTGTTGCCTTTCAATACAATTATAATGGAAAAATTTACCAGGTCGGTGAATTCTCGCAGGATGTTACCCTCGACTCTTCGCGCCAGGGAACACAAAAAGTGCTGTTCTTGAAATTATTGAAAGCAACCTCTCAAAGACCTGCTTTGCCAATTTGGGACTGGATGATGAAAAACGTTTATTCACTGGATCTGCCCGGTCTATCGAGGGAAGATTTTAAACTGAATATTTTATATGAGGATCCGAGCGCTGGTTTAAAAAGATTTTTGCCGGAAACAGATCCATCGGTGGAGGGCAAACCTTTGCTGAGAATTCTCAACCTCGACCGGTTAAATAACCAGAACGATCCGCTACCTGATGGCGTTTTTGATTATGTAGAAGGTTTTACTGTATTGTCGCAGCAGGGTAAGATCATTTTTCCGTTACTGGAACCATTTGGACACGATCTGGATTCACTGGCCTTTAAGTTTCAGGCGCCCAACACCAAATACATTTATACGCAGTTGTACGATTCCATAAAAGCCATTGCCCAAACCTATGCTAACTATAACCGGTTTGTAATGTCGGGCACGGCTAAAGGCACTTCGTCTTCCGAAATTTACCTTGGTGCGTTTAATGTGCCCCCCGGTTCAGTATCGGTTACTGCAGGTGGGCAGGTTTTGCGTGAAGGCTCGGACTATTCTATTGACTATAACCTGGGAACGGTGAAAATTTTAAACCTCGCTATTATTAACACAGGTATACCGGTAAATGTGCAATTTGAGAATAATGCCGGCTTTGGTATTCAGCAGCGAAGTTTTTTGGGTTTGCGGGCCGACTACCTGGCTGGTAAAAAATTGTCACTCGGCGGGTCGATGGTAAGGCTGAGCGAAAGGCCCTTCTTTACCAAAATGAATTATGGCGACGATCCTATTAGGAACACCATGTATGGGATGGATTTTAACTACCGGTCAGAAATGCCAAAGCTTACCCGCATGCTGGATAAGCTGCCTTTTTATTCAACCACCACCATGTCCACCATCAATGCATATGGCGAAGCGGCTGTTTTAAAACCGGGCCATCCACCGCAAATTGGAAAAGGAAATGAAGGCCTCATTTATATCGACGATTTTGAAGGTACCCGAAACAGTATCGATCTAAGGTTTCCGTTTATTTCGTGGGCCATGGCCTCCACACCGCAAGGCAATGGTCTGTTTCCCGAAGGATCTTTAAACAACGACCTCAGTTACAATAAGAACAGGGCAAAGCTGGCATGGTACAATATCGAGCCTATTTTGCAGGATAAAACCAACCCCAACAGCCCCTTCAGGCGAAATACCCGGGAGCTGAGCGATCCGCGGATAAGGCCGGTGGGCAACCAGGAACTGTTTCCGCAGCGTACCCCCGAGTTAGGCCAGAACCAGTTGGTAACGTTCGACCTGGCTTATTATCCAACCGATATTGGCCCCTATAACTACGAAACCGATCCTAACCAGGTAAGTGCCAATGGCAAGCTGAAAAATCCCCGCCAGCGCTGGGGAGGCATCATGCGGGCTATCGATCAGACAGACTTTGAAACCAGTAATGTGGAGTTTATTGAATTTTGGGTGCAGGATCCTTTTATAAAGAACCCCGCCAGCACGGGCGGTAAATTATATTTGAACCTGGGTACTTTAAGCGAAGACATCTTAAAAGATGGCCGTCGTTTTTACGAGAACGGCTTACCAACCCCTAGTCAGCCAAATGCGGTGGATACCACCTCGGTATATGGTAATACCCCGGTAAATCCCATACAGGTAACACAGGCATTTAGCAATAACGAAAACGACCGGCCCTTTCAGGATGTTGGTTTGGACGGCTTAAACGATGAAGGTGAAAAAACCAAACGAGCCGACTATTTGAATTCAATCCGTACAAATTTTGGAATAGCATCGCCATTATACCAGCGTGCCAATGCCGACCCCAGCAACGACAACTATAAATGGTATCGCGACCAGGCATACGATGCTGCCGGAACCGGTATTCTCGGCCGTTATAAATCTTTCAATAATCAACAGGGCAACTCTCCGGTAGCCAATGCCTCTACATCGCAGTTTAGTCCGGCCGCTACTTTATATCCCGATAACGAAGATCTTAACCGCGACAATACCCTGAATGAAACGGAGGAATATTATCAATACGCCATCGACCTTAAACCGGGTATGGATATAGGCAATACCAAGTATATTACTGACCGTCAAAACATTACCGTTCGTTATGCCAACGACTCCACCGGTGTAGAAAAGTGGTACCTTTTTCGGGTGCCTATTTCTGACTATGAACAAAAAGTGGGCAACATACCCGACTTTAAGTCGATCCGTTTTATGCGGATGTATATGACCGATTTTGAAGACTCGGTTGTTCTGAGATTTGCCCGTTTAGACCTGGTGCGCAACCAGTGGAGAAATTTTAAATTTAAGGTAGATACTACCGGTTCGTACACCCAAATACCCAATAACAGCGGTACAACTTTTAATGTGCTGGCGGTTAATATTGAAGAAAACAGCAAACGCCGTCCGGTTAACTATTTAATTCCCCCGGGCATTGAGCGGGTGCAGCAATTAAGCAATAACAACATTAATATATTGCAGAACGAGCAGGCCATGAGTTTCCAGATACGCGACCTTCCGTACCAGGACAACAGGGCGGCATTTAAAACCATGAACCTCGATATGAGGCAGTATGGTCGGCTGAGTATGTTTCTTCATGCTGAAAATGTGATAAATCCTGCAGTGGTGGTAAATAATGGAGACCTTACTGCGGTCATCCGTATTGGAAACGACTTCTTAAATAACTATTACGAAGTAAAGATTCCACTTCAGATAACACCCCCGGCACCACCAAACGGATACCAGAATACCGAGGCAGACCAGCGAAAGGTATGGCCCGACAGCAATAATCTTGACTTTAACATTCAAGACCTGGTTCAGCTTAAACTGCGGCGTAACAAGGATTTTCCCAGCCAAATAGCAAATTATTTTAGTGAGACGGTTGGCAACAGAACCTATGCCGTAAAGGGCAATCCCAATTTGGGCGAAGTGCGGGCATTCTTAATCGGCGTGCAAAATACAACGCCCGTTAGTGGCAAGGCCCTCAGCGCCGAAGTTTGGGTAAACGAATTACGCCTATCGAAACTTGACGAAACAGGGGGGTACGCAGCCCTGGGACGAGTGGATATGGGGCTTGCCGACCTGGGAACGCTGTCTATTTCGGCCAATACCTATACCACTGGTTTTGGAACCATTGAGCAACGGGTAAACGAACGTGCCAGGGATAATTATGTGCAGTTTGATGCAGCCAGCAATCTTGAGCTTGGCAAACTGCTGCCCAAAAAACTGGGGCTTTCCATACCATTATATGCCAGTATCAACCAAACAAGCCGCACCCCCGAGTACGATCCCTATGATCTTGATATTAAACTAAAAGAAAAAATTAATAACGCTGCAGGCGCCGCCAAAGATTCTATTAAGATCGCTGCCATAGATAAAACCACCATCAAGACACTCAATTTTACCAATGTTCGTTTTCAGCCCGGCGCAAAAACGCATTTATATAGCCTTAGTAACCTTGATGTGAGTTATTCATATATAAAGTTCACCCAAAGCAACCCGCTAATACTGCAGAATAATGTTACCAAGACCCGCGTAGGATTGGGATATACCTACAATACGCAGTCAAAATATATTGAGCCATTCAAAAAGATTATCAAATCAAAGTCGCCATGGTACACCTTTATAAAAGACTTTAATTTCAATCCCAAACCTTCATTACTCAGTTTTAGGGCCGATGTAAACCGGCAGTTTGGTGAGTATATACCGCGCATTGTAAACAGTTTTGATAACAAGGTAGAAAGGGTGGATACGACTTACGATAAGTACTTTACGTTCGACCGGTTTTATAATATGCGATGGGATATCAGCCGTTCGCTTAATGTAGATTTTTCGGCCACCAATAATGCACGGGTAGATGAGCCGCAGGGCCGTATTGATACCAAACAAAAGAAAGACAGCGTAAAGGGTAATTTGTTTGATGGGGGAAGAAACACCATGTACACGCAGCGGGCGATTGCCAGTTATAACCTGCCATTGTCTAAATTTCCTTTTCTTGACTGGATAAACAGCCGTTATAGCTATGGCTCTAATTATAGCTGGATAGGTGCAAGCCGGCTGGCCATCAACCTGGGAAATACCATTGAAAACGGGCAGGATAATAGTTTGAACGGCGAGTTTGACTTTTCTCGTTTGTACAGCAAATTGCGGTTCTTCCGTTCGCTCGACGAGGCTGGAGACGGCAATGATAAAAAGCGGAAAAGCAAAAATGATTCTACCAATGCACCAGCACCGGATGTGAAGAATACGCCCAAATCTACCAAGCCAGCATCTAACTTACCCCCCCGCGAAGAAGTTATAAAAGGGTTGAAAGGTAAAGAGAAACGCCAGGCATTAAAGAAATGGCGCAAACAACGCCGTGAGGAACGAAAGGCCGCCCGTTTATTAAGGCAGGCCCAGCCTATGGAAATGGGCGGATTGGTTAGAACCGGAGGCAGGTTGATAACAATGGTAAAAAGGGCGTCGGTCAACTATAGCGAAAATTACCGGAGTCGTTTACCCGGTTACACCGACAGCACACGAATTTTAGGGCAAAATTGGAAAACGATGGCTCCTGGTCTGGATTATGTTTTTGGAAAACAACCGGACACCAACTGGTTAAATCAAAAAGCAGCCAAAGGCCTTATTACACGGGATACTTTGTTCAACTTTATGTTCAGGCAGAGCCTGGATAAACGGCTGAGTTTTACCGCCCAGTTAGAACCGATCAAAGAATTTACCATCGACCTTAACCTGGATAAAACTTTTACCAAAGACTACACCGAACTGTTTAAAGTGGTAAGCGATACATCCAACGGATTTCAACACCTGAGCCCGCTGGCAACCGGCGGATTTAATGTATCGTACATAGCCTTTAAAACCTTGTTCAATAAGACCGATCCAAACCAGGTGTCTGAAACCTTTAAAAAGTTTGAGGGATACCGGATCATTTTATCGGAAAGGCTGGCATTAAGTAACCCTTACCAAAAGGGATTGGGGCAAACGCCCGATGGGTTTTATACGGGATATGGCAGGTATGCCCAGGATGTGCTGATACCGGCGTTCATTGCTGCTTATACCGGCGAAGATCCCAACCAGGTCGGTTTAATCAAGCAGTCAAATCCCAACATCAAATCGAATCCGTTTAGCAGTATTAAGCCAAAACCCAACTGGCGCATCACTTACACGGGTTTAACACGAAACGAATCGCTGGCAAAAACCTTTAGCGCCATTACCATCACGCATGCCTATACCGGCAGCCTGGGTATGAACAGCTTTAACAGCGCGTTGCTGTACCAGGATCCGTTCAGGTATTCGGCGCCTGGTTTTATTGATACGGTGTCGGGCAATTTTATTCCCTACTTCCTGGTGCCCAACATTACCATACAGGAATCGTTTGCGCCACTGTTTGGTATCGACATTACCACCACCGGGCAATTGAATGCCAAGTTTGAATACAGAAAAAGCCGCCAGTTAAGCTTAAGCCTGGTGGATTACCAGCTAAGCGAAGTAAACAGCACCGAATGGACCATTGGAGGAAGCTGGCGTAAAAAAGGATTTAACCTGCCGTTTAAATTGCCGGGTACCAAGGGCAAGAAACTGGAAAACGACGTCAGCTTCAGGTTAGACCTCACCATGCGCGACGATGCTACCAGCAACAGCCGCATTGATCAGAATAACGCATTTAGTACGGGAGGCCAGAAAGTAATGACCATTCAGCCTTCTATTGATTATGTGTTGAATAACCGCGTAAATCTTAAGTTTTATTTCGATCAGCGACGGGTGATACCCTACATCTCTACCTCTGCACCAATAACCAATACACGCGCAGGTTTACAGTTGCGCATCAGTTTGGCGCAGTAGTAAATGCATGAAATATATTAACTCTTGCAGAAAGCTTTTTTAAATTTTTGACGTTTCAATTGAATTTAACCATGGCATACAACCATCAATTAGCCGACCGAATTAGAAATAGCCTGGCCGATATGGCCAACATAGAAGAAAAAGAAATGATGGGAGGGATCGTTTTTATGTACAACGACAAAATGTGTGTCGGCATAATAAAAGACGACCTCATGTGCCGCATAGACCCCGAACAACATGAAATGGCAGTTGAAAAGCAAGGCTGCAGAACCATGGATTTTACCAATCGGCCAATGAAAGGATATGTGCTGATTGACGAGACCGGAATGCAGTCTAAGAAAGATTTTGACTACTGGATAGGACTTGCGCTGGATTATAATCCAAAGGCTAAGTCATCTAAGAAGAAAAAGAAGTAAAAAGCAGGCTTAATAAGCAAATAATTACAACGCACAAAAAACCGGAAACGGAAATAGAAAGATTGTGAACGCGGCCCTCAGGTCTGCGCTCAAATGGAATTCTATTCAATGGGATCATCATGGCACGATCGTCAAAAAGTTTCAGTTAAGAATTGCGAAGACAACACATGCATATGTGAAACCGGCCACCAAACTAAACGGTGGCTTTAAACGGGCTTCAGCCGGATGATGGAAAACTATCATGTCCGGTTCTTAGGGGGCGAAAGGGCAGCAAG
>JBBRCW010000187.1:0-13392 GCA_038204535.1 Chitinophagales bacterium
AATGGCATAAAGCAACCAGCGTTTCTGGCTATTGGTTAAAACGGTTACCGCCGAAAGTATCGGGGTAGCAGGCCGGCCTGTAAAACCGGTGTACCGGCTTTCTATTTCGGTATCGTATTCCAGTATATTGTCGTGAAAGACTACGTTGCCATAATTGATATTTACCCGGCTGTTTCCTACGGTGTACGTGGCACGGGCTATTCTTTTTAAACCATTACTTTGCTGGATGACATGCGTCAGTTCGTGGGCAAGCAGTTTATCGCCCGCTGGTGTTCCGGGTGCAAAATGCCCCTGGCTAAATACAACGTTGCTTCCGGCGGTATAGGCCAGTGCGTTAATACTGGCGGCGCTTTTAGAGGCAGTTGAATCAGTATGCACTTTTACACCCGAGAAATCCGTTCCGAAGCGACTCTCAAAAAATTCTTTGGAAGCCGGTGGCAACGACGATCCCGATCCGCTCAAATTGTCCACATAATTTTCAAAGGCCGGCGCCTCCATAGTGCCGTTGTCGGACTGCTTTCTTTGTAGCATTTGTTCATCGGAGGCCGATGCGGGTTTGCGGTCTATATTCACTGGCCTGCGTTCTTCCTGCCTGCCCAGATAAAATTGTGCTCCCAACATAAAATACCATTGCAACTGCGGGTCGTAACCGGCATTTACGCCAATGCCCCAGTTGTATTTCGGCTGACTGGATACATCATACATATCGCCCGTCATAGAACCAAAATTGCCTGCCGCGCCTGCTACTGAAAACAGTCTTTCGGTTAAGTTTGTACCGTCCTGCTGAAAGTTATTGATTGCGCCCTGTGTATTGCCGAGTTCTGCCCGATAACCCGCTTCAAAAGGAAGCGGTGTATTGGAAAACTGAAATGCCGAACGCATGCCATAATTAAAAAGAGGAAAATGCCCATAACCCAGGCCAATACCAAAGGCCGGATTTTCGAAGCCAGCCAGCAGCCCATAACTCAGGGCGCCATAACGGCCACCCACCAGTAAATTGTTTGCCGCAAAATCGTAGCCCAGTTTAAAAGCAAAATTACCCGAGGTTATGGCCGCATAAGGCTCGCCTGGTAAGTTGAGGCCAAGGGATAACTGCCGGCGGGCGGGGTCGCCAAAATCTAATTGAGCATTCGTGACATCAAGATTGAAACCGAAGCCTGGATACCGGCCTGTTAATCCCGGAGGGAATGGTTTAAAATTGGTGCCTTGCGCCGGTTCATCATCTTGTTTTTGAATAATGGTGTCAGCCGTTTTTCGTTGTACCGGCGCCGCCGCGCTTCCCGTGGCTGCACCGGTTGAAGCACCGGTGGCTGCTGTAGGAGCGGCAGCTACAGAAAAATTACATCCCGCATAATTTTCATTTAATTGATCGCGCCAGCGGTTAAAATAAAATGGCTGCAGCCCTGTTCCCTCGCCCATCAGGTCGACCGGGCCATTGACCACATTGCCTTGGGCATCTGTACCGGTGTGACTATATTCATCGGCTCCCGCAATGCCTTCACCCGGGTGAGATAAGCCGATGGAATGACCAAACTCATGCACAATGGGGGTTTGGGTAATGTCGCCCCTTGTTAAAACATCCTGTTCATCCAATTCGCCAAAAACTTCGGAAGATGAGGATGCATCTGATTGCCGGTAGCTGCCAGCCGTTGCATTTGCATATACAAAGCTATGCCAGTCGGCCGACCCTGTTGGGCCCCGTTCGGAAACGGAGAGGTTAACACGGGGAATAAAACCATTGGTACAGGGACATGGAACGGTGGCATCCATCAGGCCCGACGGAGCCCCTATATTTTCTCTAAACCAACCGGGCGTTTGGCTGGAATTTCCCGGCACTATCCGAAACCCGCCGGTGTTTATTCCGTTTTCAACAGCAGGTTTGGCCGCCGTCATAAATGCACGCTGCCGTGCGGGTGTCCAGGTTTCGCGGGTGTCTCTATTGTACATAAAAAAACAGCCCAGGTCCCAATTTAACGTTGCAGTACAATTGCTATCATCCACATTCCACGATTCTCTTTGAATAAACGAATGATCGGTTACGTTCGAAATTTCATCGGGATTGGCCGGCGCGTCTCCATCAAAACTACTACCCGAGTTTTCGCTCTCTTTCTTTTGCACCTGCTGTTCTTCCTCTTCTTCGCACTCCGCACATTTTGCCTGAACAGGAATAACGGTTTTGACCACCGGTGGCTGTTTTTCCAAAACCGTCTCCTGGCTCATTATTTTCTCAGCCATTGCATCGGCCTCCTGTTCATACACATCGCCGGGGGTGTTGATGGAAAGTTTGGGTTGAAAAAAGGGTACCGGCGAAGAAGTATTTTTGTTAAAAGAAAAAAAAGAATTTTTACTTGCTGAAGAATGGAATGGTGCGGTTGCCCTTTGAATGTTCAATGGTTCTGCAACCTGGGTAACATCTTCGGGATTAACCGATGGGTCGCCATCAAAACTATTATCAGATGGTTCAATTTCCTTTTTCTGTACCTGTTCTTCGTCTTCTTCGCACTCCGCGCATTTTGTCTGAACAGGAATAACGGTTTCGACAAACGGTGGCTGTTTTTCCAAAACCGGCTCCTGGCTCATTATCTTTTCAGCCATTGCATCGGCCTCCTGTTCATAAACATCTCCGGCGGCATTGATAGAAAGTTTGGGTTGAAAAAAGGGCAAAACTGTTGCGGGCATATCCTGCCCGAAAGAGAAAAAGGGGCTTTTCTCCCTGGCAACGGTCGGTTGCAATTTTGATTTAGTATGTGAAGGTGCAAAATCCATATTGTAGAAATTATTCAGTCTTTAACATTACCCGATTTTTTTAAATAGATGGTGATTGAAGAGGGTACCCTCTGAACTTTTTATAGTCCACCGGGAGTTCGACATCATCTTATATTAAGCGTTATTTTTTTTATAATTTCTTAGAAAAAGAACATCATTCTGCCCTGAATTTCACTTCCACTACACGGTCTTCCTGCGAGTCGTCATTTGCAGGTTTGTCCTCATCAAAATCAGCCCAGAAATCGCCGTTGCCAATAACTTCCACCAAATCGTCGTTAAATTTAAATCCTGGTATATTGATCATTTGGCCTAAGGCGATTTCCAATTGTTCTTTTACTGCCTTTGCCCTGTTTTCAGAAAGTGTTTGATTAAATTCGCTGCTTCCCAGTCTGCTGGCATAACCTTCAATTTTTATATGGTATTTGTCCTGTTTCAGATTATCGGAATAGGCGCTTATGTTGTAAGCGATGTTATTTATGGCATTAGAATCGGGCACAGCCGAGCCGGTATCAAAATACACCAGTGAAAGATCTTTTTCGGGGCTGGTTTTTAAAGTAAACATTCCCGATCCCCCGTATGTATTCGGATTAAATCGTTCGTTCCAGTTATCATTTACATAATTGCAGATGTCTGCCGGCTGGTCAGGATCTTCCATAACATCCCTGAAAAACCTGCCCCCCTGTTTGTTTGCTTCAAGATCGGCGGATGACATCACGCCGCTAGACCATCTTCCATAAATGCCTTGAAAATAAGTTTTGGGAATTAGATTATTCATTTTCAGCCACAACACATCTCTATTTGTAAGTTTATTGGGCATTCCCTCAAGATACTTTCCATATTCTTCGGTAAAATTCTCAATCAACATGTTTTGAATATCGGGTGGCAATACATCAGGCAACGTTTTTCTGAGAGCCTCGCCTATGTTATAATACTCGCCGCCCTGCTGAAAAAAGTGGCCAACTTTATCAACACCTACACAAGTGCCGCACAAATTTATGACGGGCGCCACCGGCGACTTGCCTTTCGATTTGTAATATTCCCTACCCAGGCGGTTTACATTGTAACGCGATTCGGCCAGCGTTACATGCCTGACCAGTTCGGGCGGCAGACCGGCAATTCGTTTTTCAATAACAGTCGTAAGCGGATCGGCCAGCGTGGCTAATTCCTCTATAATAGCTTCGGGAGCATCCTGGTTTTGCTGTTTGCCATCGGCAGCCGCTTTGTCAATCCATCCGTTGATCATACTGCCTGCGTCATTCAACTGAGGACTACCATCTAATGGAAAACAAAATGACGGGTTATCATCAACCTCCGCTCTCTGTATAATCGGAGACCGATGGCTTTGCTGCAATACGTGGGTCAATTCATGCGCCAATAAATGTTTTCCTTCTTTTGTACCAGTTGAATACTCGCCGCTATTAAAATAGATGTCATTTCCCATGGTAAATGCTCTTGCATTAAGCTGTTTACTTAATGCCGCGGCATTGCCATCGCTGTGAATTTTAACGTCGCCAAAACCAGCGCCAAACTTTGCTTCCATTTCGCTTTTCTTTTCCGCAGGCAGGCCAGATCCGCCGCCGTGCGATTGTGCCAATGCTGCTTCTAAATATCCATTAACCTGTTTTGAACCATTCACGGTATTTTTTACACAACTGATGCTGTTAACCATTGGCTTTAAACGCAGAGTCTTTATTGGTTCTTCATTCTCACAACTGCTGCACTTTCTTTGAATAACAGAACTACTTTTTACCACGTTGTCAGCCATTGCATCGGCCTCCTTTTCGTACACATCGTCGGGGGCATTGATAGAAAGTTTGGGTTGAAAGAAGGGCAAAGCGGTTGCGGGCATATCCTGCCCGAAAGAGAAAAAGGGGCTTTTCTCCCTTGCAACGGTCGGTTGCAATTTTGATTTAGTATGGATACCAATCCGCTCCATTAATTTGATTTATATGAAACCATTCAAACTTTTCTTTTATAAATAAAAATGTCGCTGTCCTGCAATTTCATGGTTCCTTCATTTTCATCCAGCTCATACATTCTATAATTGGGCGGCTCTTCTACCAGCAGCAGATTTTTCCAAATGCTGGCCTCCTCTTTAACTGGCTGCCGCGCTGCCGGAACATCGGCGGTTAAATTGGATGTGATAAATGCCAGCTTGTCTTCGCCGGCCTGGCCGCCAGCCGCTCTTTCTATATGCACCAATATATTATCCGGTACATTTTGTAAAGCCCAGTCGCCGGTAAACTTATCTGCAACTTTTTTGTGATCATCGTTTTGCCGGCGATACCCTGCATCCTCTTTCTCCATGATTTGCCTGCTGGCCTGTCTTACCTCATCAATGCTGCTGAAATGCCTGTAATCACCCGGTATTTTAAAAGCCGCAGTTGGTATTTGAGTGGTAAAATCAAAACCCGAGGCGGTCGTTCGCAAAAAGTAATAAACGTTTTTAGCAACCGGCACTTCGTCTTGCTGCACAATAAACCCATCGATGCCAGGATGACTGATTACCTGCCCGGTAGGATCGTCAATGTTGTATTGATCAGCATAAAAAACGGTCATCATCGATGAGGCGGTTTCTATGGTGGCTTTTCGGCACCGGAGACCGGCGATTTCTTTAAACTCATTCAACAATGTAACCTTCGGCGGCATGTATTCGTCAGACGAAGCGGGCACTTCTGTTTCATCTATATAAAAATTAAAAAACGGAAACGCCTTGGCATATTGATAGGTGGAATTGCCGGCTTCTTTTAAAACGAGGGCCTCGCTTTTGTAACCATAGTCGCTGTTAATTGTTGCTGTAACGGACTCCTTTCCATTGAATTTCACTGTCCTGGTTGCCGCAACATTGCTTTGTAATATTTTCAGCCAAAGTTCTTTTGAATAGCGCTGCTGTGCCGGCGCATCATCGGGCATGACCACCGTAATATCATAGGTTATTTTTCCCTGGCTGATTGTTACCATATTTTAAAAATTGAAGCGATGTTTTAAATTTTCTGATGCACATCCATTAAAAACATTCTCGGCTCACCGGCGTTTAAATTTGCCTCTATCCATTCATCATTTAAAACCATGTTGTCAAAGTCTTTCCATATGCGTGTATCCTTTGCGCAACTATAGCCGCTGCATACTTTGGGCCGGTCGTTGTACACCGAACAGCACTTTTTATGCTCGTCCATATGCGTACAAAAACCATTTTTTTCGTGCCTGATAAAATAGGGCCTTCCGAGGTCCCATTTAATCTTACCGGAGTCGATTTCTGGCCCTGATAACGCAAAATTGAGTTTACAGCAAATGGCTTTACAGATAGGTATTCTTTCGTCGCAATTAACCGGTACAAAATTGTCATTGGTAACTTCGGCATTGTCTATCCTCAAGGCTATTCCGGCATGTATCGCTTCGCCTTTTTCTTTTATCTCTTCTCTAACTCTTGCCACGATGCTTTGTAACTCTTCCGCGTCAATTATTTTGTTTTTGTCCAGCGCGTCTATTAGTCCGTACAAAAAAGATTCGATTTCGTTTATCCTGTTGGCATACTGGCTCAGCACCGTTTGGTTAAAATAACTGCTGTGTTCCAACTGCCGTTCCAGTTGGCTGAGTTTTTCCTCACCATTGTTATTATCCGGGCTAATTTCGTCCATAATTATTCCTTTATACTATTTCATCGTATTACTAAAGGGTATTCCGCCAAATTTATTTACGTAGCCTCTTGTACCTGCAAAGCTTCCCTCCATTACCTCTACATGCACTGTAATAGGATCTGAATCATCTAATAATTTGACTTTTGTTGTTCGTGGCACCTGGGCAAGCGGAGCGATATCAAAAATCTCATCAAAAGGCCCCACATATATTTCAGTCACAATTGGCAGGTCAACAGTGGCAGCGCCATCGCCCTGGTCTTTAAGGTCACCTGTTTTTATACGCCCGGTTTTGCCGGTAGATATTATTGTTACATCCTGATAAATAATATTTTTATGCGTTGCGGCGCTCTGTATCGTTACCTCTTCGTCTTTTGCTACGGTAAAACTTTTGTTGAACGAATTGTTGAAAACATTCGTCGGGTCTGCTATTGTTTTAATTGTGCCTAAAGAGGTTGCTGCGTTCCATTTTTCTGCCGCTTTAAAAAACTTTTCGGATGGCGCTGATTTAGAAACGACTGTAATGGGAAGCACGGAAAATTTATTACTGCCATCCACCTCCCATCCCCATGAAACGGAGCCATAATATGTACCTGCCTGTGCGCCTTCTACTGCAAGCGCAGTGGTTTCAAACATTTGTCCTGAATTATTTCCCCGTCCCGCCCTTGTGGGTGTATCGTGCAGGTAAGCTTCTTTTGATTGTTCGGCACCGGCTGCATCTTTAAAATGCCAACCCAGATGGTAAGTGCCACTGGAATTTCCAGTGTCGGTTAAATCGTCGGTACCCGTTAATTGCTGACCGCCATAAATCGGATTATTTCTTGCTGCAAGTCTATCCAGGTAGGTTCCTTCGGCCCAGCCACCGGTTACCATTCGTTCGGCCTGTGTAGGGCCTATGGGTGCGGATACGCCGCCAAGTTCAGACTTCAATATTTGGGTAAGCCCAATTTTTGTTGCATTTACAGTAGGTCCGGCATGAAATTCAAGTTCGATATCAACGCCGTTTTCTTTAATGGGTTTATAGGTTTTGTCTTTAAATTCTCCATAGAAAGTGGGGAAACTTGCCAGTTGCACAACACCTTTTTTCGCCATCTGCACCGTTCTAACATTATTCCTCATGCCCAATGCTTTAGATTTGTACGTAGTACCAGGGCTTGCTGAGGCAGCCTTTTCTCCCATACTGTCTGCCTGTTTTTCAAGCGCCGCGTCATCATTTATATCTACACCTTTTGCCTGAATGGTGGACGCTACATTTCCGCTGCGCTGCTGGCTTACATGCGCCAGTTCGTGACCGATCAGCTTTTGTCCATCGTGGGTGGCGGTATTGTACTGGCCGGGAGCAAAATGAATTTCTTCTCCCTGCGTATATGCCAGGGCATTTAATTCAACCGCCTTTTGCGAATCGGTCTGTACCGATACATTGGAAAAGTCTTCGCCAAAAGAGGACTCCATCTTTGCCTGCACTTCTTCGGGAAAAGGACCTTCCTTCTTTTGAATAACCGGTGCAGCGCCAGATGAAGTATTTACAGCCACCGTGTTTTCTGCAGGCGGGAAAAAGCCATTTGCATTTTCGGGCGGCGTAAAGAAGGGTTCCCGCGGTTTCTTTTCAGCAACCGGATCTGTTTTTCGGGCTATGGGTATTTGATCGTTGGGTATCCTATATTTCATTAGAATAGTATTGGAGTTTTCAAATAGTATTGACACCAAATAGAATGGTTGCGATAAGGTATTAAACAATAGGCTTAAATGCAAGGGATTGGGAGGAAAAGATAACAATTTGGCATGCGGGCGCAGTCGGAACCGAATTTTGTATAACTGGCTTGACTTCGAATTAAAAAGTTGTATAATTCACTTAAGTTCTTTACCAGAAGCCCAACCAGTTGTTCACAAGGAGAAAAGATTCAGAATTTTATGAAGATGCCCCCCTAAAATCTTATTCGAATTAGAAACTGGAAGAAACCCGTCTGCAGGAAAAAATTCCCGGGGATTTGGGGGAATAGCGGTTTGATTAAACCATTTTGAAATTTTTAAACTTTTTAAGGTTTTTATTTTACCTGGCTTTTGTGCTTCCATTACACTCCGGATATGATAATCGCGGCCTTGCAGGGTTACGCAAATGTACTGTTGAGGCTTCTTTAATAATGATTCCAAAAACCATTAAAATTCAAGGTTGAAAAATAATATTTACATTCGACACTTCTTAAAAGTCAATACTTAAGTATTTATTGACGTAGCACAAAATACAGGGAACCAATAATGCAGATCATTCATAAGATAGACGACTTCCTTTTTACCATTTTTCCTAAAATCGCGGGGGGTAAATAATGAAAAAAGACTACAGCATTGGATTAATACCCGGCAAATTATTTTCGGGCTACCACATGTTGGCTTACTACTATGTAAGTTGGATGCTGGCGATGCCCGAACAGGTAGATAAGCTAGGGATGAATTATGAAGAAGAATACGCGATGGCGATGGAAATGAAAACCAACAAAAAACTATGACCAATTTTCAAGACAGGGCAAATTTAATTTGGAGCTTAGCCGACTTACTCAGGGGCGATTACAAACAGGCCGAATATGGAAAAGTTATTTTACCCTTCACTATTTTAAGGCGTTTGGATTGCCTGTTATCCGATACCAAACCGAAGATCTTAACGCAGTACGAAAACATAAAATCGCAAAGCGAAGAGGTGATTGATAAAGTATTGAACTCAAAATCGGGGTTCAAATATTTTCACAACCACAGCAAGTTTGATTTTGAAAAGTTGCTGGGGCAACCCAACGACATCAGGAAGAACCTTCAAAACTACATTGCCGGCTTCTCTAAAAGCGTGAAAGAAATTTTTGAAAGCTTTCGGTTTGATGAGCAGATTACCCGGTTAGACAAAGCCAACCTGCTGTATCAGGTAGTAAAAGATTTTAACGATGTTGACCTGAAAAATATTGGGGGACAGGAAATGGGTTACATCTTCGAACACCTCATTTACAAATTCGCGGAAGCCAGCAACGAAACCGCAGGAGAGCATTTTACGCCTCGTGAAGTTATCCAGCTAATGGTGCATTTGTTATGGATAAATGACAATCGCCCCACCAAGCCCGGCGCTATCATTAACCTGTATGATCCTACTAGTGGCACGGGCGGAATGCTTACGGAATCCGAGCAATATTTCAGGGAACACAATGGCGACCCAAGCTCTGTCATTAATTTATTTGGACAGGATCTGAATGAAGAGATTTATGCCATTGCCAGGGCCGACCTTATGATCAAAGGACAAAACCCGGAGAACATACGGCATGGCAATTCGTTTTCAGAAGACAAGTTTCAGCACGACCAGTTCGATTACATGCTGAGCAACCCGCCGTTTGGCGTTAACTGGAAGAAGGTGGAAAAGGTGGTGAAAGACGAATACGACACCAAAGGTTATGGTGGGCGCTTTGGCGCGGGTTTGCCAAGTATTTCTGATGGCTCGTTGTTGTTTTTGCAGCACATGGTAAGCAAGATGAAAAGTCCTTCCCCTGTTGGGGGAAGCGGAGAAGGGGGGGGTGGCACTCGTATGGCGATCGTGTTTAACGGTTCGCCTTTGTTTACAGGCAGCGCCGGCAGCGGACCTTCCGACATTCGCAAATGGGTTATTGAAAATGATATGCTGGAAGGCATTATCGCTTTGCCCGATCAATTGTTTTACAACACGGGCATCACCACTTATATCTGGATAATCACCAACAACAAGGAAGCCAAGCGAAAAGGTAAAATGGTGTTGTTGGACGCAACTTCTTTTTTTGTAAAAATGAAACGCAGCCTGGGCAACAAGCGCAATTATATTACCAAAGCGCAGATAGATGAAATAACAAAAATGTACGGCGGTTTTAAAGCCGGTAAATACCTGAAGATCTACGACAACACCGATTTTGGTTATACCCGTATAACCATTGAAAGGCCATTGATGAAGGATGGCAAACCGGTAAAAGATAAAGCCGGTTCTGCTCCCTCTCCTTTGGAGAGGGTCGGGGTGAGGTACAAACCAGACCCCGCGCTGCGCGACGCAGAAAATGTGCCGTTGAAAGAAGATATTAAAACCTATTTTAAAAAGGAAGTGTTGCCACATGTGCCAGATGCATGGATTGATACGGACAAAAACAAAGTAGGTTATGAAATAAATTTTAACCGGGAGTTTTATGAGTACAAGCCATTAAGAAAACTTGCAGAAATACGGAAAAATATTGCGGAGCTTGAAAACAAAACCCACAATGCAGTTGCCAAAGCCATTATACAAGCATGAGAACATACAAGCAATATAAGGATAGTGGTATAGAATGGATTGGTGAGATACCAGAGCATTGGATATTAGACAAATTTAGTAGAGTTTCATTTTTTCAAGAAGGACCGGGATTGAGGCAATGGCAATTTACAGATGATGGAGTAAAAGTAATCTGTGTTACAAATATTGTCCCCCCTAAAATTGATTTCTCAATTTATAGAAAACATATTTCAAAAGAGGAATATGAAAGCAGCTACAGGCATTTTACTGTAAATAACGGAGATATTTTAATTGCAAGTTCAGGAGCCTCTTGGGGTAAAGTTTCGGAATATTTAGATGACGAAGTAGTTATTCTTAATACCAGTACCATCAGGTTAAATACAAATCAATCAGAAACCTTAATAAAAGGTTTTATTAAATGGCTGATTCAATGTGCTTATATTTCTGAACATTTGACTTTGCTATTAACAGGCTCCTGCCAACCAAATTTTGGCCCTTCTCATTTGAAACAATTATTTTGTGTTTACCCAAAAAATAAAAAAGAACAAACCGCCATTGCCAATTACCTAAATATCAAGACTGCTGAAATAGACCAAACCATTGCCGATAAAGAAGCGCTGATTAATCTGTTTGAAGAAGAAAAAAAAGCGTTGATCAATGAAGCGGTTACCAAAGGTTTACCAGCCGAAGCTGCTGCGAAGGCTGGGCTAAACCCTAAAGTGCCCCTTAAACCAAGCGGTATAGATTGGTTGGGTGATATACCGGAACATTGGGAGGTGAAGAAGTTGAAGTACTTACTAAAAAGCACCAAGGGTGCATTAAAACCAGGACCATTTGGTAGTGATCTAAAAACTTCCGACTATTTATTAGAAGGGAATATTAAAGTATATACTCAACGAAACGTTTTAGATAATGATTTTGAAAAGGGTGATGATTTTATTTCAGATGAAAAGTTTGAGGCGCTTAAAGTCTTTGAAGTAATGCCAAACGATATTTTAGTAACTACTAGAGGAAGCATTGGGAAAACTGCTGTGTTCCCTAAAAATGCAACAAAAGGTATCATACACCCTTGTTTAATAAAAATTCAGATTGACAATATAAAAGTGTTAAACGAGTGGCTAATAATTTACTTTAATGAATCTTCTTATTTCGAGGAAAATGTTCATTTGGAGAGTAATTCAACAATTATCGATGTTATTTACGGTTATACTTTGAATAATATAATCATTCCCATACCACCTCTTGAAGAACAAACCACCATCGTCCAATACATCGAAACTGAAACAAAGGAAATCAACGAAAAAATAAACCTTATCAAACAGGAGGTGGAATTGCTAAAAGAGTACCGGCAAGGCTTTAATATTTGAAGCCGTTACCGGAAAGATTTGTGTTCTTGATCACGCCCTGCAAGGCTGAGAATTACTATAGGGCTGCACGCCAAGGTAAGCAGGTATCGCCCTTTCAGGGCTTTAGGGAAATTGGGCCGGGTTATAACACAGGGCTGCTCCCTGTGTTAAGGTATCACACCCCTTCGGGGCTGGTAGCAACCTGCATAATGTGAGCCCTTAAATGTTAACAATGGGAAGCCCTGAAAGGGCGGTATACCTGAGCGATGGGTGATAGCCCAACGGTAAGAACATGAACAAAACCTGAAAGGTGGGTGTAGCCCTGAAAGGGCGGCATCTACCAAGCGATGGGTGATAGCCCATCGGGAAGGAAGAATAAAAACGAAGCCGAAGCCCTGAAAGGGTGTCATCTACTGAGCGATGGGTGATAGCCCATCGGTAAGAACATGAAGAAAGCGTGAACGGTGGGTGTAGCCCTGAAAGGGCGTCATCTACTGAACGATGGGTGAAGCCCATCGGGGGGAGAAAACGAAAAAAGCCGAAGCCCTGAAAGGGCGGCATCTACCAGGCGATGGGTGAAGCCCATCATCCTGAACGACACCAAATTTTGGGAGTAGCCCTGAATGGGCGGAATACTGAACGATAGGTGATAACCCACCAGGAGAATGAAACCGAACGGGGGTGTAGCCATGAAAGGCCGAAAATTATATATGGCTGAACCCTTATAGTATTGGATATCGCCCTTTCAGGGCTTTAGGGATGTTGGGCCGGGATATAACACAGGGCTTCACCCTGTGCCAATGTATTTCACCCCTTCGGGGCTGGTAGCAGCCTGCATAATGTGAGCGTTGAAATGTTAACGACGGGTTCAGCCTATCGAACATCGGATGAACATATCGGGAGATAAGCCCTGAAAGGGCAGAATACCTGAGCGATGGGTGAAGCCCATCGGAAAGGAAGAATAAAAACAGCCGAAGCCCTGAAAGGGCGGAATCTAACAAGGAATGGGTGAAGCCCATAGGGATAACATGAAGAAAACCTGAAAGGTGGGTGTAGCCCTGAAAGGGCGGCATCTACCAAGCGATGGGTGATAGCCCATCGGTAAGAACATGAACAAAACCTAAAAGGTGGATGTAGCCCTGAAAGGGTGGCATCTACCAGGCGATGGGTGATAGCCCATCGGTAAGAACATGAACAAAACCTGAAAGGTGGATGTAACCCTGAAAAGGCGGCATCTACCAGGCGATGGGTGATAGCCCACCGGTAAGAACATGAAGAAAACCTGAAAGGTGGGTGTAGCCCTGAAAGGGCGTTATCTACTGAGCGATGGGTGAAGCCCATCGGGAAGGAAGAGTAAGAACAAAACCCAGCCCTGAAAGGGCGC
>JBBRCW010000188.1:0-13385 GCA_038204535.1 Chitinophagales bacterium
ACCCGTGAGTACTACTTTTTTTATATCAGCCTTACCATCATGGTCAGTATCTTCCAAATACAAAACATCAGGAACATCCACCACCAAAAAGCCTTTTTTCCAGCGCATGATGCCCGTGGGCAATTTCAGTTGATCTGCAAATACCACGCTCTTATCAGGCATGCCATCGCCGTTTGTATCAGTGAGTAATTTTATTTTTCCTGAGCCCGCCGTGTCAAGCGGATAGCCATGCATTTCTACCACATACATGTTTCCGTTTTCGTCAATGTCCATTGCAACCGGGTCTGAAATCAACGGCTCCGATGCCACGAGTTCAATTTTAAAACCTTCGGGTAACTGAAAAGTTTCTAAGGCTTCCTGCGGAGATAAGCCGCCACCTGTTTTCGTTTCGTTGTTACAGGCGAACAAAATAATTGCAACAGGCAATGCAGTCAGAAACTTTTTCATAGCACGTGAATTAGTGGTTCAATATAAATAAAGTTTAGGAATAGATTTTTTTGGTGACGGGCTACCCTATTTCATGGCATCATCGTTCCCGAAAAACGGGACAAGTAGTGTCACTCACTTCTAAGTTCTGCTTTTTGCTCAACAGATTTACTACAGTACAACTGTGCGACCACCGCCGTGGCGGGGCAAGCTGCAAAAAAAAGCCTGATATCATTGCTTATGCTGGTAAAATAATAATAAACGTCGTTTCTGCCGGTCCGGCAGGCCTTCGCCTTCGTGGTTGTAACCACTTTTATTCTCCGCAGTATGCTTTGGTATTATCGTAAATTGTCTGAACTCCCGAAAAATCGGAACAGGCTATAATTTGCCGGATTAAATGATTTATTTAATTTAACCCGGCAAAACAATTGTAAACTTACTTCCTTCTCCCTCTTTAGTTTCCACCGTCAATTCCCCTCCATGCGCTTTTACAATATCATAACTCAAACTCAATCCCAATCCCGTGCCCTGCCCGGTGGGTTTGGTGGTAAAAAAGGGTTGAAAAATTTTGTCAATAATGTTTTGGGGAATGCCGGGGCCGTTGTCGTGGACAGAAATAAGAACAGCCCCCCCGCCCCCTCCCGAAGCAGTCGGGATAGACACCGGGGGGATCTTAGAAGTTTTCACCCAAATAGTTGGTTCATGTTTCGCTGCTGGTTCCTTGAACCCCCCTTCGGGGGGCAGGGGGGCCGCATAAAACGCATTATTATATAAATTCAGCAGTACCCTACCAATATCCTGCGGTATGATGTTGATATTTCCAATAGAGGGATCAAAATCAGTCTTAATGGTGGCATTGAAGGTTTGGTCTTTGGCCCGCAATCCCTGGTAGGCGAGGCGGAGGTACTCATCGGCCAAAGCATTAATATCGGTAGGTACTTTTTCGCCTTTGCTACTCCTGCTGTGCTGTAGCATACCTTTTACTATGCTGTCTGCGCGTTTGCCATGGCGGTTTATTTTTTGTTCGTTGTCTTTTATATCATCAGCTATTTCAATTGCCATTTGCGTATTGCCATTTGCCAATTCAGTTTTCAATTCATCGATCAACTCAGTATTTACGTCTGAAAAGTTGTTGACGAAGTTGAGCGGGTTCTGAATCTCATGGGCTATGCCTGCTGTAAGTTCGCCAAGGCTGGCCATTTTTTCTGACTGGATGAGTTGGGCCTGGGCCTCTTTTAATTTAGTAAGCGCTTTTTCTGTTTCTTCTTTTTGGCTTTTGATTTCTGCATTCAACTTCGCAAGCTCTTCATTCTTTACCCGGAATTTTTCAGTTTCTTTTTCTGACTCTTCCGCACGATGAGAAATTTCAAAATTCAACACCTTCTGGTTAACGGCATCTTTATGTAATTTCTTTTCAATGCTGTCAGACATTTCAAGGTGTGTGAGTGCCTGCTCATAGTTTTGTGAACCTTTGTAATATTCATACAAGGCCCAATGCGCCTTGCCCGAAAGATCAGCTGCATTGATTTCATCGGAAATTTTTAATGCCATTTGCAGAAAATCCAGTTCGCCGCTAACGATTGATTGCGCTGTAGATTTCTTTAACCCGGCGAGAAACAAAAGAATTTCTGCTTCCCCTTTTCTATCGCCCGTTTCCTGCCGTATTTGCAAACTTTTACCTGAGAAAAAATCTGCTTTTTCCCAATTATTTTGTTGTTTATAAATTTCTGCCAGGTGAAATAGCGAATTGGCCTGGCCCCGTTTATCATCGGTACTTTCGCTAATAGCAAGACTTTTTTCACAATAATCTACAGCCTTTTTCCAGTCTTTTAATTTTAAATAAACCGATCCTATATTGTCCAGGCTGCCTGCCTCGCCCCATTTATCGCCAGACCGTTGCCTGATAGCCAGCCCTTGCCTGTAATAGTGCAACGCCTCTTCATAATTTTGAATTTCAAAATAAACTGCACCGATCACATTAATAGCGTATGCCTCCATTAAAGTAAACCCTGTAGACCGCGTAATGTATAGACATTGGTGATAATAGTCTAAAGCCTGTTCATAATTACCCAGGTACTTGAAGGTAACCCCCGTTTGATAAAGCGTCGTGCCTTCCGCTTCAAGAAATCCGGTTTGCCTGCTCAGCTCAAGCGCTTTTTTCAGCAGAATTAAGGAGTTTGAAAAATTGCCCCAGTTTCTTTGAATAATTCCAAGATATTCATACACAACCGACAGACCTTTAAGATCGTCAAGAGATTCAAAAATTGAAAGTGCCTCGTTCAGGCATTTTACTGCCTCTTCATTTTTTGAAAGACGCACAAGAGCAAAACCATAGCATTTAAGGGCGTCCGCTTTTCCTTTTTGATAATCAACATCCCTAAGCAGCTCCAACGACTGCCCGCTCAATTTAAATGACCGTGGTGAGTCATTGACCCTGTTATCCCAGGCTATTTGATTAAGTTCTTCAATTTTAGCTATAATGCCCTGATCATTATTGTTCATGAAAGGCTATTCGATAAATGACAATAGAAGATTTTATACCATGTAAAACTCCCATTGAATACGATCAGGATCTTTAAAAGCAACATAAAGCTTTTGCAAAGTTTCATCAAGCTTTACGCCAGTATTCTCAATACCTGCTTCGCTTAATTCTTTTGCAACACGTTGTAGTTCCTCTTCTGTTTCGCAAGCCAATGCAATATGGTCTAGCCCTATGTTAAAAGGCGTAAAAACATCAACGTCTTTCTGTGCATCTGCTTTCTTAAATGCCAGAATGAAATTACCAGCCAGAAACCCTATAATGTCGGGGCTGTCCAGCGCAAGTGTAAAACCCATTACATCCCTGTAAAACTGTTTGGTAACATCCATGTCGGTGCAGCGAAGAGCGATGTGATGTATCCCTTTTGTTGTTGGATTGATAGCCATGATAATAATTTTTTGAATGTGGAGATAAAAAGTTTTAGAAAGTTAATACACCTGTGATTAAAAACGAAATATTTGCGGGAATACTTGTAGTAAAAGGATTTGGGATTTTGATTTAAATCTTTCGTCAGTTTAGTGGCAGAATTACCAGAAACTCACTTCCTTCACCTTCCTTTGTCTCCACTTTTATTTGCCCACCGTGTGCTTTAATAATATCATAAATTGTCTGAACCATGATTTGTAAGATTAAATGATTACCATGATTTATAATTCGCTTAAAATAATCGTGAACTTTGTTCCTTCTCCTTCTTTCGTATCCACTTTTATTTCACCTCCGTGGGCTTTGATAATATCATAGCTTAACGATAATCCCAACCCAGTTCCCTGCCCTGTGGGTTTGGTGGTAAAGAAGGGTTGAAAGATTTTATCTACTATGTTTTGGGGAATGCCCGGTCCATTATCTTTTACTGAGATAAGAACAGCCCCCCTGCCCCCCGAAAGGGGGTTCCTGGAAGTTCTCACCCATACAGTGGGTTCATGTTTATAGTTAGGGTCTTTGAACCCCCCGGAGTTAATCCAGATATTTTCGGGAGGGGGCAGGGGGGCCGCACTTCGGCTTCGCTCAGTGCAGGCATAGAAAGCATTGTTATATAAGTTCAATAACACCCTTCCTATATCCTGAGGCACTGCTTGAATCTTACCTATGCTTTCATCAAAGCTTGTTTTAAAGTCTGCTTTAAAATCTTTGTCTTTAGCCCGAAAGCCCTGGTAGGAGAGGCGTAGGTATTCATCTGCTAAAGCATTAATGTTTGTAGATTCTTTTTTGCCTGTGCTTGCCCTTGAATGTTGCAGCATACCCTTTACAATAGAATCGGCACGCTTACCATGATGGTTTATTTTGTCTTCATTATCCATTAAATTATCGGCGATAGCTTTTACTTCAACCGTATTGCCTTTATCGTTTTCTTGCTTTAATTCATTCAGCAATTCTTTGTTTACATCAGAAAAGTTGTTGATAAAATTTAAGGGGTTTTGAATTTCATGTGCTATGCCAGCCGTGATTT
Source organism: Chitinophagales bacterium (assembly GCA_038204535.1). Classification (GTDB taxonomy): domain Bacteria; phylum Bacteroidota; class Bacteroidia; order Chitinophagales; family Chitinophagaceae; genus Segetibacter. The sequence continues at coordinate 4,413 of JBBRCW010000188.1, forward strand.
CTCCTAACGATGCCATCTTTTCTGATTGGATGAGTTGGGATTGGGTGGATTTAAGATCTGTATATGCTTTTTCAATCTCTTTTGCCTGTTCCAGTTCTTTTGCCCGTGCTCTTTCTCTCTCACTCCGAATAAGCCGCTGCCGCTGATAGCGGTGCACGGTATATACAACAGCTAAAAGCAACAGGCCGTACAAAGTATAAGCCCACCAGGTGCGCCACCAGGGTGGCGAAATAATAACTGAGATGGATTTTTCTGCCCAAACGCCATCACTATTGGCTGCTTTTACACGGAACACGTACTTGCCTGGTGAAACATTGTAGTAATAGGCGGTTTTATCATCGCCCGCTTTTCGCCAGTCGTTGTCTAAATTTTCCAGCATGAACATGTGCTGGTTGTCTTCCGGGCTACTGTAATGGATACCTGCAAACTCAAAAGAAAAAACATTTTGGTTGTATGGCAGCCGGATCTCTTTTGTGTCTTTAAATGAATCTACCAGTTGATTCCCAATCCTGAATGCGGTAATGTTCACATTGGGAGGAATTGAATTTTCTTTTATCTGACCCGGGAAAAATGCATAGTATCCATTGCCAAGATTATCTCCAAAAAAAAGCTCTCCTCCTTTACCCTTAAAACTACTATTCTGCGTGGTCCATGATGGCATAATAAACCCGTGCTTCTTTCCAAAAAAGCTAACTTCAGTTCGATTATGCTTGAGCCTGAACAGACCAAGACCAGTATTTATCCATAACGATTGCTGATCGTCTTCCAGGATTTGAGAGATGCTCATATTTCGTGTAAGGCCTAAACCCTCGTTGGTAAACAATACAAAGCGATCGCCGGAAGGCTTCAAATAATAAAGACCACTTGATGTCCCAATCCACAACACGCCATCCTTGTCTTCAAAAATCTTAATAGACCACGATGTCGAAAGATAATGCTGAAATGTTTTGTTATTTTTATCAAACCTGTTTAGGCCGCCTTCGCCAGTTCCTATCCATAGATAACCTGCCCTGTTTTCCCTTATGGATGTAATGCTATTATGACTCAGGCTCGTTGTATCGGTTTTGTTATGCTGAAAGTATTCAAATGTATCGCCCCTTTTGTTCATTGATACTAACCCTTTATTGGTTCCCAACCATAATAACCCTTGCCGGTCTTCATAAATGACGCCAATGCGATGCTTATCTAAATAATGAGTAAATTTTTGGGATTGATTGTTATAACGGTTGAGGCCTTTGTCTGTACCGACCCAGATAGTACCGCTTCGGTCTTCCAATATCGAATTCACTTTATTGCCGCTTAAACTTGTAGTGTCTGATGTTTTATTAATAAAGAATTTTTTGATCATCCTGGCAGAATCAAGAAGCAGAACCCCCTGCCCGGTACCGATCCATAATTTACCTTTGCCATCCTGTAGAAGACTGCTCACAGGTGTGCCGACATCGTAATGGGGAATTTGTTTGTGAATGGGATCCATGTGATAAGCACCCATACCCGTTATCCAAAACACGCCATCTTTCGAAGGATAGCTCGCCCAAAAAACGGGCACTTCATTTTTAGCAATAGATTGTTCATCAAGAGATGCGTAATAGCTGGTCTTCCTGGTTGCAGGATTATACCGGTTTAGTCCGGCAGAAGCAGTGCCAATCCAGATAGCACCTACCGCATCTTCCCTGATAAAAGATATCATATCGCCCGGCCATGAAATTTTTTTAGGCGGAGGACGGCTTAAAGCATTTTTATCGGCTGCATTGTAACGATGCCGGTCAAAAGTCCCTTTTTCACGGTTCATGGTGTGTAGGCCATCGCCTTTGGTGCCTACCCAAAACCTGCCTTTGCTGTCTTCAAAAATTGCCCTCACCCTGTTATCTATTAAGCTGAATGGATCATACGGGTTATGCATAAAACGGGTAAAATTTTTATTAGCCCGGTTAAAGCGGTTGAGGCCACCCACCTTAACTGCTGTATCCGCCCACAGAATTCCGGTACCTACCCATATTACCCCCTGGCGGTCTTCATATAATGCCGTCACATTATTGCAGCTTAAACTATTCGTATCGTTCGGGTCGTGCCTGAACCGTGTAATCTTTCCTGATGCCGGATCAATACAGTTCAATCCTCCGACTTCAGTACCTACCCATATTTTACCATCACGATCCTCCATCACTGCTGAAATTGAATCATTGCTGATAGTGTTTTTATTGGAAGGGCTATAACGGAAATGAGTGAAGATGCCGGTGGCCGGATCCAGCCGGTCAAGGCCTTTTCTATTGGTACCAACCCAGATAAAACCTTTACTGTCTGCAAATATTGCTTCTGTTCGGTTAAATACTAATGATGAAGAATCCTGTGGGTCATTAAAGTAAGACTTGTAGCTGTATCCATCATAACGATGCTCTCCATTTGATGCAAACCACATATAGCCTTTTGCATCCTGTGTGATAGAAAAGATTGGTGATGCCCATCCCCCTGCCGGAGGGGGCACCTGCGTAAAAACCGCCTGCTGCGAAAAGGAATGCAAACCATTCAGGTGCAATAGAAAAAAAATCAGCAGGTAGGATCCATGCAATTTTTTCATAAATAAAAAATTTATTACGTTGCAACCTGTCAACAAATTATAAATTTTTTTTTAAGCTTTTTTATTTTATCGGTAAGCCAATAATAAATTCTGCCCCTTCACTTTCTTTTGTTTCCACTTTAATTTCTCCCCCGTGAGCATTTATAATATCATAACTCAACGATAATCCTAATCCTGTTCCCTGCCCTGCCATTGCCATTATCTCTTACTGATATTTTAAGCCCCCCCGCTCCCCCACGTGGCGGAGAGCTAATACGTTTTGTGGCTACCCAAACAGTTGGGTTTTAGTTTTCTCCCTTTAGGTTCGGGGCTTGCTATCTGTAGTAATTTCACTTCGTCTGGTATCAATACCCTTTTATCTTATCTACCACATTCAATAATGGAAGCTCGTTGCAAAATCGCCGAACATTTTCCGTAGCCAGCGCTACTGCTCTTTGCATCCGAACCGGGGCTACGGTTGAATTGTGAGGGGTGATAACCAAATTAGGACAACTCCACAGTGGGCTTTCTTCGGGCAAAGGTTCCGGTGTAGCTACATCGAGTCCTGCTCCTTTAATCCGTTCTTCTTTTAATTCCTTAACAAATGCATCCTGATCTACCAGCCCGCCTCTTGAAACATTTATAAAATAAGCACTTGGTTTCATGTTGTTGAATACTGCTGCATTGAACATCAATTTTGTTTCAGGCGTTAGCGGAGCAGCGCTCATTAAAACATCCGCTTGCGGAACCATGTCCAATAACCAGGCAGGATCATGCAGTTCAGCTACAAAATCAGGTTTAGGTAAGGGTTTAGCATCGGTTGCTAATACCTTCATCTTAAAACCATAATGTAAACGCTGTGCTGTTTCCGAACCAATACCACCCATTCCAACTATCGCTATTGTTTTATTGTATAAATCGGTTAAGCCTGTATTAGCAGGTGGTTGTATCCACTTGCGTCTGCTAAACGCAGGTATAGAAACCTGGGCCAACCCACGGGTTAGGCTGAGTAAAAGCGCAATTGCCGATTCTGCAATTACCGGCGCAAACACACGCTGCATATTGGTTACAAAACATGGATGCTCTTTTAGTTCTTTAGACATGTTTTCTACTCCTGCAGCAAAAGTCTGTACCCATGTCAGTTGTTTTGCAGATGAGACAAGGCCAGCATCTACCGGACCGAGTATAGCGTGTGCATCCTCTATGTGTCTTTTTAATTCGTTTTGATTTGAAATGATTACTATGGTTGCATTTTTACCTGCTGACCGTATCTTTTCAATATGCTCTGCAGATAATTTCTCGGTTACTAAAATTTTAGCCGGTGTAGAACCTGCAATTGGTTTATGGGCAAGGTGTTCTTGCGGTGTGTTGCCAGGAACTTTGGCAGAAGCAGTTTCGGAGATGGCAAGTGTTCCGGCCGAGGCTGCGAAGGTGGTAATAAAATTACGCCGCGAGAATATTTTCTTAGTCATAAAAAGTATTTTAAGTTGTGTTTCAGAACCCTTATTGTGTATGGTTTAATAATAGTTTCAATCCGGCTTAAACTTAATCATAACCTTAGTACTTTCCGCTTTCTTCTTCTCCACTTTCAATTCACTGCAATGCGCCGCGTTCTGAACCGGAATTTATTGCATTTACGCGATTATGCGAATTTGAAGAGAATACGGAGTACTCAAGTTTACGTCAAAGGTAATAGAACGATAAACTCGGCCCCTGTACCTTCTTCCGTCTCAACGTTCAACTCACCTCCATGTGCTTTTATAATATCATAGCTTAAAGATAATCCTAAGCCCGTACCCTGCCCTGTTGGTTTTGTTGTAAAGAATGGCTGAAAGATTTTTTCTACTACTTTTTGGGGGATGCCGGTGCCATTATCTCTTACTGAAATCAAAGCCCCCCCACCCCCTCCCGAAGCAGTCGGGATAGACACCGGGGGGATTTTGGACGTTATCACCCATACAGTTGGAGTCTTGTTGTTATTGGAGTCTGGGAACCCCCCGGAGTTAATCCCGATATTTTCGGGAGGGGGCAGGGGGGCCGCACTTCGGCTACGCTCAGTGCAGGCATAAAAAGCATTATTGAACAGGTTCAGCAGCACTCTTCCAATATCCTGCGGTACGATGTTTATTTTTCCTATTGACGGGTCAAAATCAGTTTTAATGGTGGCGTTGAAGGTGGGGTCTTTAGCTCTCTGTCCCTGATATGCCAGGCGCAGGTATTCATCGGCCAGAGAGTTGATATCGGTGGGTTCTTTTTGCCCGGTGCTGCTTTGGCTGTGTTGCAGCATGCCTTTTACAATACTGTCGGCTCGTTTGCCATGATGATTTATCTTTTCTTCGTTGGCGATTACATCATTTGCTATCTCCTCTGCATCCGCCAAATTTCCTTTACTGATTTCATCTTTCATTTCAACCAATAACTCTTTGTTGACATCACTAAAATTATTAACGAAGTTTAAAGGGTTCTGTATCTCATGTGCAATGCCTGCAGTAAGCGCACCAAGTGAAGCCATCTTCTCCGATTGAATTAGTTGTTGCTGCGCCTGTTTTAAATCCAGTAAGGTTTTGTCTACCTGTTGCTTTGCCGCTCCCAGTTTGTTAAAATCTTCGTACCGGGCATAGGCAGTGGAGAAGGCTTCTGCAACTGAATGAATCAAAGCCAACGTATCACCGTCTAACGGGTTAGTATTTCCCACATATAACATCCCTTGCAAAAAAGGAATGAAGTGTAGATAAAGGCCATTGGCAGGAAGTGAACTTAAGTATTGCGTTGACGATTGTAGTGCGCCCTGGGCTACAAGGCTTTGAGCAAATTCTGCAAATGCGTTTTCATCCCAATGATCAGCATATATTTTTTGTTGCTGCCAATGAGTAAGAACCTGTGCAATATTTCCAGGAGTGGTATACGACAAATGAAATGCAGCTATTGCTTTTCCATTGGGTGTTGAAAGAAACGTGTGAATTTGCTTCTCTTCATCGTCCATAATAAACACTCCACAGCGAATAAAAGGAACGCCGATAATCGTGAGTTCGTTCCAGATCAAAGGGGTGATCCTGTTAAGGTCCTCTATTGTACGCATCGAAGCAATTTCTGCACGAATGCGGTCGAGCGCCGATTGTTTTACTGCCTCATTTGCATTAGCCTCCGATTTTTGCAACTCAATATATCGCCTGAAGGTGAGATCGATTACTGCTGCAAACCGTTTTAATATTTTTATCTCCGAATCAATGTAGGCGGTAGTTGACCACGCATATAAACATCCAACAGAAATAGACAGAAAATGTCCAAATTGTTTTTGCGGATCGTTTGAGTGGGGAACCTGCACAGGCAATCCTTTTAAAAGCAAGCTATAATATGAATGCAATTGAGGCCCTGTTAACTCCGGGAAATAATCTGCATTACTCAACCAGGCTTTATAAATGTTTTCCAATACGTCGTGTTCTGATAACTCAACCCATCCTACTAATGATAGGCCGTCATCATTTGCAGACGATGTAGCAGAATACAATTGGGCCTTTCGGGATTCTCTGTTCAACAAACCAACACCACACCGAATAGGGTTGATATTGAGCTTTCTTAGTTCAGTAAAAACCATGTTTGCGGTAATAGAAAGATCATTGCTATTGTGCATGGCCATGGCCTTGCCACGAACTTTGTCTAATGATGCTTCAATAGTTGCTTCTCTTGCCTGTTCTTCGGCTTTTTTTAGGTCCAGAAAGCGTTTAAAAGCCAGGTCGAATGCTGCACCCATTTTCAACAAAAGAGATTCCATGTCAGGTGGAACATTGTCTAAAAAATCAACGCTCAACCTGCCATTTGCCAGTTGAACCGTAGGATGCAATAATTGTTTGATTCCATTGGCTTGTATAAAACCTTGCACATTCTCTGCCTCTGCCGGCTTATACTTTCGCAACCAATGTACCGTGCGAACCAGGTCATCTTCATCCTGCCGTACTACGAAATATTTTTCAGCAGCATTCCAAACTCTTCTAATAAATAGGTCGGGATGCGTTTCCTCCAGGTTGAAAACAATATCCAACATGAGTTGAAATTCCCCCTCCACTTCAATAACAGATGAGAGATCCCACATGCGGAGATTTCCGTTTTCCTCTTCCATATAAATGGTTGCTCCAGAAACGCCTGGCTCTAAAGCAAGCAACTCATTTTTTAGTGTAGTAACAACGCCCAATATTTCCTCCGGGGTATGCATGGCAAGTGCCTTAGCTCTAACTTTTTCAACCACTGCCTCAATCTTTGCTTCCCTTGCCTGTGCTTCGGCTTGCTTCAAGTCATTAAAGCGGGTATAGGTCAGATCAAATACTTTAGCGAAGCGGAGCAGTATATCGAAATGTTCGTTGGATAAAGGCTCAAGACTCGCGGTGTTCAAACAGCCGAAATTATTAAATGAGGCAGATAGCAATACACGGTTGGGTGCTTTCATTCCGGCTATTACAAAGTCGGGCAAAGATGATAGCTCTGTTTCAGTAAATATAAAATCGTCCCATTGTTCCTTATCGGTTCCCTTCAGTTCGTATTGCCATTTTAAAGTTCTTTTCTGCCATTCCTTAAGATAGCCAAGGTAGGGTGGATGCTCATGGTACTGAATAAAGAAGCTCATTGGTTCTGATGGATTTTCTGAATTAACCATCCACCAACGAACTGCATTTGTTTGCGGTTCAAAAATCATGATAATGCAACGGGTAAGTACTAAATCCAGCTTAGTTAACTCTGTAAATACAGAACCAATCAATGCCTTTAATTCATCAGAATTTTGCATGGCCATGGCCTTTGCTCTTACTCTTTCAAGGCCTAATTCAATCTCTGCTTCTCTTGCCTGTGCTTCTGCTTTTTGCAGATCGAGAAAACGGCGGTAGGTCATTTCAAAAACTTTGGTGAACCGCAACACCATTTCTTCCTGCATTGCTGATAAACGTTCTTCACCAATAATAAATATATATCCCTGGGTAAAATGGAACGAATATATCACCGCAGTTTGTGGAGATACTGCCAAAAACGCTTCAACCGAAAAAGGGATTTTATTCTTTGAAAAATTTGTTTGTATATGTTCACCAACCCAGGTTTGATGTTTAAGGGTAGCTTTCTCATCTAATTCAATCACACAAAAAGTTTCCTGTTTTTTCCAGCTTGATAAAATGGAACGCATCACTTCTGTTTCAGTATGAGGAAATACAAAAGGGATCGGTGGAATTTTGCCATCCACAGGGTTGATGCCATAGTATAAGGCATTTTTTTCCTCCTCGTTAACAAAGGCGTATGAAACAGCCATGCTTGTAATGCCAAGAGCGGATAATTCTTTGTATACAAGTTCTCCGGCATCAAGCAATTCATCTGTTTTGTGCATCGCCATTGCCCGGCTTCTCACTCTTTCAAGTGATACTTCAATCTGTGCCTCCCTTGCCTGTGCTTCTGCTTTTTGCAGATCGAGGAAACGGGTATAGGTTTGTTCAAATACTTTTCCAAAGCGTTGGAGTATATCATTATCATCCGTTGAAAACTTATCGCCAAAATGGTTGATAATAAAAATGCTGGTATGTTGAGATACACAACACGACCGGGTGTATCCCCCCGGACTTGAAAGGGTTTCTTTTTTCTGTTTGACATCCAGCTTCGACCAGGGCTCATGCTTGAATAGAAATGTGAAAAAATCCTTCTTCTCCTGCTGTGTATATTCTTCTGTAAAAAATCCGGGGCCTTTCTTTATTCTATTGATAAGATTGGTACAAAATGGTTTCTCGTAGAGCGGAATATGTACTTGTTCTGTAGTATCAGCAGTCCCCCCCGATCCCCAGCAACGGAGTTCTGTTTCTATGTCACTATTAATAACAATAAATGAACCTCCATGAATTGCAATATTCAAACGAAGCAATTCTTTATGTACCGTGTGTATCACCTCTTGTAATTCGGCCGTAGTGTGCATGGCCAGACTCCGGGAACGTACTCTTTCTAAACCTGTTTCTATCTGCGCTTCCCTTGCCTGCGCTTCTGCCTTTTGCAGGTCGAGAAAACGGGTGTAGGTAAATTCGAAAACTTTGGCAAATCGAACAAGGATACCCAATGCTTCCCGCGAAAGTGGTTCAAAGGTCATTACACCTATGTTCCCCTGCAGAAAATTTGCATCGGTCATCACAATCTTCTCAGGCGGAGCGCTGAGTAATTGCTGGTAATCTTTGTCAGTATTTACATGTGGTAAAGTATTTAAAAAATCAAGGTATTCTGTTAATGCTGCTCCGGAGTAGTTTCGTACCATAAGCGGTTCCTTACGTTTCCAGGCTTCAAAATAGTTTAACATGGAAGCAGACTGCATCAGTGGAGTTTGATGACTGGCTTTCATCACTGTACCATCAGCATGTGTCATCCATACTTTAGCCATGGCTGCATCGGCATTAATATGGCAG
>JBBRCW010000189.1:0-13379 GCA_038204535.1 Chitinophagales bacterium
TCGATTTACAGCATGGGCATTCAACATTATTGCCTTTTAAAGCATAATGCAGAAAGTTCTTTTTAAGTGTGCCGGGGTGTATGGCCAGTTTAATTTGCTTGAACGAAAGGGACATTTAAAAGGTAATTGACAATTATTTAAATAAGATATTAATTAAAAATTTTAATCAGGAAGCTTCTACATGCTGCCATAACACCTGAACATCGTTTTCAATAGATGATAACGCTTTTTTTCCTAAAACATTGTCGTACTCCTCTGCGGCAATTCCACCTTTACCCGGCCTCTTTACCCAAATATTATCACGGGTGAATGTTTCACCAATAGCAATTGGTTTTATGGTGCAAATTGTGGCAAAGGCAAAATCAATCGTTACCTGTTCTTCATCGGCCGGACCTTTTTGTCCACCTCGTTGTTGGGCAATGATGGCCGATCCCTTAATCAGTTCAGCACAGGCTTTTGTATCCATCGAACAAATAATATCAGGGCCTGGCCTATCCATACTGTCGGTAAAATGACGTTCTAAAATAGAGGCTCCTAAAGCCACGGCACCTAAACAGGCGTGGTTCGAAATTGTGTGGTCACTTAAACCAATGACAGCATCAGGAAAGGCGTTTTGCATTTCGGTCAACGCCCCCAGCCTTACGAGGTGATTGGGCGTTGGATATAAGTTGGTAGTATGTAACAATGCGTAGGGAACATGGTGCTGCTTAAAAATATTGACCGCTTTGGTAATACTCTCAATGGTGTTCATCCCCGTGCTAAGAATTATTGGTTTTCCAAAACCTGCAATATGTTGCAGTAAAGGGTAATTGTTGCATTCGCCCGAACCAATTTTGTAAGCCTCCACATTCCATTTGTGCAAACGGTCGGCAGCAGCCCGGCTAAACGGTGTGCTGATGAAGATCATTCCTCTATTCTCCACATATTCTTTAAGGGCTAACTCATATGCCTCATTGAGCGAACAACGGCGCATGATCTCATAAATACTTACATCCGCATTACCAGGGATGGTATTTTTGGCGGCACTGCTCATTTCATCTTCCACTATATGCGTCTGGTGTTTCACCACTTCAACACCGGCCAACTTTGCGGCATCAACCATTTGTTTGGCAACCTCCAGCGATCCTTCGTGATTGATACCGATTTCAGCTATTACCAAAGGGGGAAAATCGTAACCGATCTTTCTGCCGGCTATTTCAAAATATGTATGCATTTATTGAATTGTGAATGGTGAGTTGTGAATGGTGAGTTGTGAGTTGTGAGTTGTGAGTTATAAATGGTCAAATGTCTTTCAAAGCTGTTTTCGTAACAGGAAATTATTTTCGTTCATATGGAATGATTCATTAAAAATTGAACAATCTTAAAATCTATTTCGGTATCAATATCCACAGCCCTTTCGTGAGGCATAGGATGAATTTTACATTTTGCTTTTTCAATGCTCATAATCGTACCAGGCTTTTTTCTTAACCACGTAGGTTGCCGGCTTCAATTATAATGTATTATTGAAATGAACTAGCCAGCAATGCAGGAATTCATTAAATAAATGTTTTGGTTTTACAAAAAAATAAAATTTTGGATTACACCTTCCAATCGATATTACCTTTTAAAATTTTTGCAGGCACACCTCCTACCAAACTATTTAGCGGAAAGCTTTGGGTTACCACCGAGCCAGCGGCAACTACAGTCCCATCGCCAAGCGGTACTCCTTTTAAAATACTGCTATTAGCCCCTATCCAAACTTTATTGCCTATTATAATAGGCGCCGATGATGGCCGTTCCTGCCCTCCTATAATCATTTGATGAATATCGCTGTCAGCTATCTGAACATTCCATGAAATGGTGCAATCGCTACCTATGAAAATGTTTGACCTGATAAATAATTTAGAATTGGCTCCAATAAAAGTATTATCCCCGATTTGGATCGTACCATTTACATGCATTCTGCAGCCTGCCGAAATCGAACATTTTTGCCCACCTTTAAAGTCGCATTTTCAGAAATCTTAAGTACACTTTTGTCATCGGTAGCGCCCATTAGCCAGTTGCTTAATACACCGAAATAAAAAGGACCGTCAGTTGTAAAGGCTTCCCGTATTTATGAGTTTGACTCTTGAAGAGATAAACATATTGGCCGGACGAAAAATATAAGCATAAAGAATTTGAAAAAACTCGAACCTCCTGTAATGAGATCGCATGAGTTTACGCAACTGTTTTTTGAGGATTACCAGGCTGTCCATCCGCCGTCTATAATTAGGTTGTGGCCAATCATGTGACTGCTGGCGTCGCTGGCCAGGTAAACAATGCCGCCGCGAAATTCATTTTTATCGCTCATGCGGCCTATAGGATTTAGTTGTTTGAACCTCTCCAGGAACAGGCCTTCATGACCGTTAAAAATGCCACCTGGCGTTAATGCATTTACTCTTACGCCTTTTTCGGCCCATAGCGTTGCCAGGTATTTTGTAAGGGCAACCACGCCATGTTTGCTTACACTATATGCCACCGGCTGCGATATGCCTGTGCCCGGATAAATTTTATGATTGGGACTAACTACTCCATACAAAGAGGCAATATTGACAATAGCCCCTTTTCCATTTTTTACCATGTGCGTACCTACCACCTGGCAACCAAGAAAAGTGCCGGTCAGGTTTACGTTCATAATCGCGTTCCAATCTTCAAGCGGAAAATTTTCGAATGCAGCGTCGAAGTTTGCTGATTTACTTTGGTTGGTAAAGCCTGCATTGTTGATCAATATATCAACGCGGCCAAAGTCCTCTAAAACTTCGGCTAAAAGTTTCTGCCAGCTATCTTTAGACGTTACATCGCAATATTTTGCAGCTACCATTACATTTTGAGTTTGCAATTCAGCGGCAGCCAACTGGCATTTTTCGATATTAAAATCGGCCAATATTACTTTTGCACCGTAAGCATTTAGCGCAATAGCGTGTTCGCTGGCTAATAAACCTGCTCCCCCGGTTACAATAGCTACCCTGTCAGTCAGGTCAAATAAATTTGGTTGGTTCATGCTTTATAATCCATTAAAAATTCAACTATTTTAAAATCCATTTCTGTGTCTATATCTATAGCGCGTTCCCTCGGAATTCCATAAATCCTGCATTTAGCCCTGCTCCAATGTTCGTACTCGTACAAAGCACTTTTCTTTACCACATAGGCTGCCGGCGTCAGGCTGTAAACCACTGGCGCATCCTGACGGCGAACAATTGGTCTAGCGCCCTTTTTTACAATTTCAGCGTACCCGTTCTCCCCTATTTCTACCATGTTAAAATAAGGGTTGCGTTCGGGATCGTATCCTGTTATCACTACGTCGGCAGCGGCATCGTTCAAAGCCATTTGAATTGCACCGTCAATATCTTCCACCGATTTTAAAGGGACCGTTACATCCAGGTCAACCATGTATTCCACGATTTTGCCTGTTAGTTGCTCATACGCTTCAACCGCGTGAATAAACACCGGCCATTTGGAAGCCGTATCGCTGGCCAAATCTTCCGGGCGCATAAAAGGAACTTTGGCGCCATACTTTAACGCTACATCCGCTATTGCCTGGCTATCCGTTGAAATAATCACATCATTTATCAGCAATGATTTTTTTGCCACTTCTATTGTATAAGCGATTAATGGCTTACCCTTTAGCAGCTTGATGTTTTTTTCCGGCACGCCCTTAGAACCTCCCCTGCAGCATATGGTAGCCAGGATCATTGTTGATGAATTTTATGATTTTTTTGAAAAAGAAGATAAATTAATAAACTGGTTGCTTTCGCTGGAGTATTTGGCCGCTGCAACCAGCAGCAGGCTTTCGATTCCTTTATGCAGGCTGGTAAGCCTTTCGTCGTTTTCGTTATCTAAGAAACATTTCATGATGTTAAGGAAACGATCGTTACGTTCAAAACCTGCGTAACTAAAACTGTTTTCATTTTGCTGATGATTTGCCCATGTAACACTGCTGAGCGCCAGGTTCCATTGTATGCTGCCTTTCTCCCCTGTAACCAGGCAATTTCGCACCAGTTTAGGCTGCAGGTAATCGAGGTGGATGGTTCCGATTGCCCTGCAATTGAACTGCAATAAAACTTCTGCTACATCTTCGGTTTCTATCTGCAAAGCCCCTGAATGGTTATACATACAAGCAATGTTTGCAACCGGCCCGCATAGCCAAAGTAGGTAATCAAATTCGTGTACCAGGTCCAGCATTACGCCACCGCCTGTTTGCTTTTTGGAGCTCATTCCATTCCGGTAATCTTCGGCAGGCCGCCAGTCAGGCAAATATTGACCCACCTGGGCATTTACCGAAACGATTTTTCCAATAGTATTTGCTGATATCAGCTCTTTTACCTTTTGCAGTCCCGGATCAAAATGAAGATCGAAGCCAACCACAATTTTATTGGGATATGCGCTGGCAAGCTGTACAATCGTTTCAATATGTTCTAATGAATGACTAACCGGTTTTTCAATATAAATTTTACCAATTTTAGCCTTCAGCAATTGAATGATAACAGCCGCATGATAGGCTGTGGGTGTACATAGAATGGCCGCGTCAAAAGTTGAAGCTGCAAGTGCATCTTCAACCGAAGCATGAACAGGTAAATGATCAAAAGGCTTTGATAATGACACATTGCGGCTAACCACCTCAATCTGGCGAAAACCTAGCTGTAGTATATTGCCCAGGTGCCGCCTGCCAATAGAACCCGGACCAATTAATAAAATTTTCAAAAAAGTAAGAAACTATCCTTTTATAGGGGTAAGATGTTTAACAGGGAATTCAACGATCATCACCTGGCCAAGACTTTCCAGTTTTACATATACTTTGTTCTTGCCGCCTTTTACAACGGTGCCCGTATTATCCATAAAAATACCATGGTTCACTTTTATGCGGGTGTCTGAGTCTAAACCCTGTAAAGACTGGATTGAAATGGAAGCTTCGGTATCGGAAAGATATTTTTTAATGATCTCAATTTCCTCATCCCTGATGACGGCGGGTTTACCAACATGATAAACGAAATTCAATACCCCATCAGTCATTAATACAGAAGTTCTTTCAGTTATATCGATATGCACAAAAACATATGATTTGAATAATGGCTCTTCAACAATTTTCTTTCTATCGCTCCATTGACGTTGAATTTTTTGCAAAGGGCACCAGGTTTCAATCTCTTTTTTTATTAGCAAACCATCAACTTTTTTCTCCCACCTTGGCTTTGTATACAAGGCATACCACTTTTTTTCCATTGCTTGTATTCTTTTTACAAATATAAAGCTTCGCCACCTTACTCCCATTTTTCAAAAATAGAAGTAGCCAATTGTTAAAGCGCCTTAGGTATCTTTTACTACAATTTGGTACCCAGTAATTTTTGTAAAAATGTCTTCTTTCTCTCCGTTACATAATACCCATAACCATAGCCATAACCATAGCCATAACCATAGCCGTAGCCATAACCGAACGATGTGTCGTTCTTAATTCCGTTTACTACTATCGACAGGCTTTTAAACTTCTTGTCTTTGTTCAACTTTTCAATAAATGGAACCACTGCTTTAAAAGAATATTGGTGCCTTACAATAAACATGGTCAGGTCAACATATTTCTCTAATAATAAAGCGTCGGTAACCAGGCCTACAGGTGCCGTATCAATAATAATAACATCAAAATTTGCCCGCAGGTATTCAAATAACCGGGTTGTCTTCGGACTTAAAAGCAGTTCCGCCGGGTTGGGAGGTATCGGTCCCGAACTGATCATACTGATATGTTCGTGACCCGGAACTTTTTGTATAATATCGCCTACAGGAATGTCTTTTATAATATAATTAGACAGGCCATACTCGTTTTGTACATTCAAATATTTGCTTAGTTTGGGCTTGCGTAAATCAAATTCGAGAATAACGGTTTTGGCACCGGTTATCCCCATGCTGCTTGCCAGGTTAAGCGAAACAAAGCTTTTTCCTTCTCCACTCATAAACGAAGAGACCATAATAGTTTTTACATCTCTTTCGGCCCCCATGTATTGAATATTTGTTCTTATCAACCTGAATTGTTCAGATATAGGGCTTCTGCTTTTATTGTCAATAACAATATTCTTTTTATTTTTTTCGTAAGTGAGCTCGCCTAATATTGGCACAGTAGTTCCTTGTTCTATTTCTTTACGGTCGCCCAACCTGGTACTAAAGAAGTCGCGAAGAATGATTATTAATGCCGGAATTGCTAACCCGATCAAAAATGCAAATAAATGAATTTGACTCTTGATTGGCCTTACTATTCCGGTATTGAAGGCTTTATCTACAATACGTGTATTATTTATGTTGGATGCCAGCGAAAGCTCTGTCTCTTCTCTTTTTTGCAACAGGTACAGGTAGAGCGTTTCTTTTAAGTTGATTTGCCGGGTTATGTTTAAGAGCTGTCGCTCTTTACCCGGCAGTTTAGCGATTTTACTTTCTATGAGGCCAAAATTGGATGTTATCTGGTTCAGGTTGGTTTGCAACCCCGTTTTTAAAACCCTGATGTTTCGTAATAAATTTTCGCGAACATCTTTAACCTGCAAAGTTAAATTTCTTAACGTAGGATCGGCTTCCGTGCTTTTTATTGCCATTGCCTGTTTTTGTTGTACCAGCAAGTTATAATTACCAATCAGAGTCATCAAAGACGGTTCAACAATTCCAAGTCCTGATGGAATAATATCATTGGAGCTTTTTGCATTGCTAACGTAATCCTCAAGCGACTCTAAGACTTTAATTTGTGCGCTCTGTTCCGATTTTTTATTATCGACTGCAAGGGCCTGACTCAGAAACATACTGGCCTCTTCTGATATGGCTCCAATTTTATTATCGCGTTTAAAGCGTTCTGCAAACATCTCCACCTCATTCAATTCCCTGGATACAGTGTCAATCCTTTCGTTTAAGAACTTAATAGTGCGTCTTCCTGCTATATTTTTATCATCCAGACCAGCATAATTATAGACATCAATTAGCTTGTTTATGATCATGATTGCCCGCTGCGGTATTTCATCGAGCATGGATATTTCGATGATACCCCCCGCATCGTTCGTCTTTCTAACATCAATGGAATTACGGTATCTTTTGGCTTCAGAATCCCTGTCAGAAAATATTAACCGGTAACCGCTGGGATCCAATTTTAAATTAAGGTTGCGGGTAAAAATTATTTTGCCGAGGCTAACTTCAAAAACCTGCCCATATTGAACAGTCCTGGTACCTCCCGCCCCAACCAGCGTAAAATTATTTTCGTTAACGGTCAATTTATAGGCCTCCGGAATGGCGTTTGGGTTTTCTTCAATCAATTGTATGGTTACAGGCATGTAATCGCCAAAAATTGGCGATGCGGTTACACGGCCTTCTTTATAAAGCGTAATGTTTAAATGAAGAGAATCTACCACCCGCTTCATTAACGAGTAGGATTTTATAATGTCTATTTCATTTTGAACGTCTTTATTTCCATTTATAAGGCCCATTTCTTTTAGCGCCTTATAGTCAGAACTACCTCCTTCCTGCTGGTCTTTGATCAATAGGAATGCAGATATTTTACTCACATCGAGCGTATAACGCAAATACATTTTTGCAGCAAAAACAGAAACAGCCACGCTCAAAATAAACCAGGGTAATAGCTCAATTACTTTATAAATAAATTTTTTAATGTCGAACTGGCTGCCCTTCTGTATGGCATAATCATTCTCTGCACTATTGACCGGGTAACTCATTATTTAATAACTTTTGGAAAAATTATGTTCATGGATCCTATTTTCTAAAAACGGTAATTGCAATTGCCACAATACTGGTAAAGGTGGCCACCAGCGCAGATACCCGCGAAAATTGTTCACTCTTTGATCTGTTTTTATTTGTTTCAACGTATATCACATCGTTACGCTGCAGGTAATAGAAAGGCGAAATAAAAACATCCTTTTGAGTAAAATCCATTTTGCCGATCTCTCTCTTGCCGCTGCTGTCTCTAATTACACGTACATTATCGCGAATGGCATACTGTGTCATATCCCCCGCCTGTCCCAATGCCTCTAGCACGGTTACTTTATCAGTTGGTACCACAAAACTGCCGGGAACCCTTACTTCGCCAAGTACTGTAAAACGAAAATTATTAAATTTTACATTTACCATCGCATCCTTTAAATAGGTGGAAACTTTGGCCCGGAGGGCGCTCTTAAACTCGTCTCTTGTAAACCCGGCTGCCATCACTTTTCCAATATAAGGAAACTCAATTTCACCATTTCTATCTACTGTATAAACCGGAACTCCTGCTGTTGCACCGGCGGCCCCCATTCCACCATAAGTATTAAATATTTGGGAAGTGATTTCATTTGATCCTTCAATTTTAATTTCCAGCATGTCATCTGGCATAATAACGGGTTCCGGCCTTCTTATATCGGGTAGTTTTACCAACTGAGAATCGGATATGTCAGCAAAATAATTGATGCTTTTGGGGGTAGTGCATGACGGTAAACTGATTGCGGCAGATATAAGCAGAACTGCGTACAACACACATCGGAAAAAAATTAAAAATATACCAGAATGGCATTTTTTAATAAAATAATTCATAGAGTATAATGACATAGTACCGGATAAAAGGGCTTTCAAAAGTATATTACTTGATATAGCTTTGAAAGAACGCCAAATTACAGATAAACATTGTGAAAAATCGAAAATTAAAAGGTTAGCAATATTATCTGACTAACAAACCTTTACACTTTTTTTGATACTGGCAACGCTGTTTTTTTAACTGCAGCAAATATTTTGAGCCACTTCAAATTCGTTTGCTTTAATAACAAGGCAATTTTATGAAAGGCACAAGGGTCATAAGTTGGCTTGATAAAAGAAAATTTTAATGTTGATTGGTAATTATATACTCTAAAGCGCTATTAGCCAATTGAATATAAAAAAAACCTCCTCCCTGGAAAAGGAGGAGGATATTTACTAACCCATCCATGACACGCTGCAAAGCGAGTGGATGAAAACTTAAATTAAACTTCGAAAAGTAAAATTAGCAAAATTGATCGAAAGCAGCAATCAAGTTGCTTGCAATCATTTGAGCAGGCCTTCCTTCAATTTGATGCCGCTCTATAAAATGCACAATTTCTCCATTTTTAAATAAAGCAATCGACGGAGATGATGGTGGATAAGGCAACAAATGTTCTCTTACCTTATTTACCGCTTCAATATCAAAACCAGCAAAAGTTGTAGTAATGCTTTCAGGCTTTTTACTGGCATTTGCTACGGCCATCAAAACGCCCGGCCTTGCACTTCCGGCACTGCACCCGCACACGCTATTTATCATAACAAGGGTGGTACCTTCTTTTTTAAGCGCGCTTTCCACTTCTTCGGGTGTTTGTAAATCTTCGAACCCATTATCAGTAAGCTCCGCCTTCATGGGTAATACTATCTCTGCAGGATACATATTATTTTAATAATTTATAATTTATGAGTAAAAACGAAAGTGAATATATTTTTCAATGTTAAATGAAAACCAGTATTCTCTCTCCTGGATTGCAAAATTAAGGGGTTTATATTCAAAATAATAATTGATTATACAGACAAAATGTCACTATTTTATTCACAAAACGGAAATTATGTCTCTTCTCTTTAAGAGGATATGACTAAATGATTGAAAATAATGGTGTTCAGCCGATTGGTATTTGATTTGAAGAATACTCCGAAAATAAAATTAATAATTATGATACAAGTAAAACAACAACCCAATCACAAAAACTTCAGCTTTATTTTAGACGAACTTTTTACTTCATTGCCCCAAACCCTGGTAAGAGAATCAAAAGCCACCTCACAGATACCACCGGCCAACATAAACGAAACAAATGATGGATACCATCTGGAGTTACTGGTGCCCGGGCGCAATAAGGAAGATTTTAAAGTTAGTATTGAAAAAGATCTGCTAACCGTAAGTTTCGAAAATAAAAGTGAAGCAGAAAACAAAGACTTCAAAACCATTCGCAAGGAATTTGGCTTTCCAAATTTTAGCCGCAGTTTTCATTTAGATGAGAAAGTAAATGCAGATGGAATTCTGGCTAAATATGAAAATGGCGTTTTAAAATTCTTCCTTCCTAAAAAAGAAGAAGTAAAAGTATCGCCAAAGCAAATAGCCATTCAATAATTCTGAATGAGCGGCCAGGAATATTAATCCTGTTTTATTGAAGTTTAGAAAAAAGTGCAAACCCGGTCTAATGACCGGGTTTGTTGCTTTTGGCTATATTAAATGTAATATTTGCCATCATTTAGCTACTAACCCTAAAATTTTGTGATGCGATCTATTTTTAGTACCCTGGCTCTTTTATTTTTCCTGAACCAACCAATCGTTGCCCAGCCGGCCTTAGAGAAAACCCTTTTATGGGAAATAACTGGTAAAAATATTTCAGAACCATCTTACTTATTTGGCACCATACACCTAATGTGCCCGGCAGATCTAACATTAGATAAGGTGGTTGAGGAAAAATTTTCATCCACCAGAGAACTGTTTTTAGAAATAAAAACAGACGACCCCAACATGATGATGGAAATGATGCAGGGTATAAAAATGAAAGATACCAGCACCATCAAAGGATTAATAGGCAGAAATAATTACGACAGCATAAGTAATATATTTAAGCACCGCACGGGTATGCCCTTAGACATGCTCAATACGGCAAAACCGATATTAATTATTTCAATGATTTATCCTTCAATTTTGGGCTGTTCGCCAGACAGTTGGGAAAAAACCTTTGAAAAACTGGCTAAAGAAAAAAAAATGCTATTAAAGGGGCTTGAAAAATTATCGGATCAAATGAATGTTCTTGAAAACATACCTTATAAGGAGCAGGCGGATATGATGATGAAGATGATGTATAACCTGGACAGTGCCAAAATGGTATTTATGGAAATGCTGGAGACTTATAAAAAGAAAGACGTAGCAGCACTTTATGAAATGACCACCAGCGATGGCGATTTCGGTAAATACGAAGGAAACATGCTGGTAGATAGAAACAAAAAGTGGATACCTGTAATTGAAGCACAGGCCGCTAAAACGCCCACCTTTTTTGCCTGTGGTGCGGCTCATTTAGGCGGAGATAACGGGGTGATCAACTTATTAAGAAAAGAAGGCTATAGTGTAAAACCAGTCTTATATTAACGCTCTTTGAGAATGCAGGACGAATCGGCCTTTATACCGTTACTAAATAAGCACCAGGGCATCTTGCATAAAGTATGCAACCTATATATGGATACCCCTGCAGATCGCGAAGACCTGTTTCAGGAAATAACCCTGCAGGCATGGAAAGCCTACGCAAATTTTAAAGCACAGTCAAAATTCTCGACCTGGTTGTATCGTGTGGCATTAAATACTGCCATAACGTTTTTTAGAAAAGAGAAACGAAAAGTTCCCGTTTACGCCACAGATGTTTTACCGGAAATTCAAACAGATACTTACGACCCGCTTGAAGACCAGGTACAGGCAATGTATAAGGCAATAGGAGACCTGTCTTCAATTGACAAAGCCATTGTAATGCTTTACCTGGATGATTACAATTATAATGATATAGGCGAAATAATTGGCATTACCGCTAACAATGTAGCTGTAAAAATGAATCGCATAAAGGTCCGCCTTAAAGACAAATCCCAAAAACACTTTGAAAATGCTTAAGATGATCTTATGGAACTAGACGAATTAAAATATCAATTAAATTCCAAACTGTCGGTTCACTCCAATAAATCCGACAACGACATTAGGTTATTACTTCGGTTAAAAGCCAAATCGTTTGCCGATAAATTGAAACGGAGTTTATATTTCGAATGGATATCTTCCATCATTTTCACACTGATATTTTCAGGGTTTTCAATATTTACAGCGAATAACAAATTGAAGATCTATTTTGGGGTCTTTGCTGTGGTGATGGCTATTTTTATTTTCATCTTAAAGTACCTGATAAAAAAAACCAGCCAATTAAATGAGGGAAAATTTCCGGTAAAAACCAACCTGGTAAAGCTGGTAAGCATAATTGAAGAGTATAAAAAAAGGGCGTTTCAATTTACAATGCTTTTGTTGCCGGTATGTTTTCTTTTTTCATTCTGGCTGGGCTATAATGATTCGCAACCAACTATTATATCTTCTGATAAGGCGCTTATTACATCGCTAAAAAGCCGCCCGAATACAATGATTTTATCTGCCGGATATTTTGGTTTGCTGGCTATTGTTGTTTATTATTTTGCCAAATGGTATTTGAAAAAATTATTTGGAAATTATTTAGACCAGTTAAGGTCTTGTTTATCTGAACTAAAAGATGACTAATTTAAACACTTATCCTTCCTCCTGGTATCAATTAAATATTGAATTTTCCATAAGCCATTCAATCTTACCAGCTGAAAAGAATTTACGCCGCAATGGCTGAATTTTCCATTATAAAAAAACTGGTAAGGAGTCCATACGCTTGCCAGGTCGGCATCTACCATCACCTCTTTGAATGTTATTCTTTCATCGGCGGCATTAACCGGTAATGCTGCTATCTGCTTTACAAAATCGGTGACCAATGCGTTTTTTACGACCGGTTTTCCTGTTGTTTTATCGAATGCAATGGTTTGCAATATGCAACTGTCTGCAAAAACAGATTGCAATAAGCCTGCATCGCTGCTTTTCATAGCAATAAAGAGGCGGTTAACCGTTTGTCTTACTGAATCCTGGGCGAATTGCGCCTTTGCAGATAAACAAAGGGCGAGCATAAGAAAGCAAAGAATGTGTCTCATAAATTATCATTTTATTGAAAATACAGATTGGAATGCTTAAACACACAACAAAAAAGCCACCTGGCAGGTGACTTTTACTTTCTCATAAAACTACATTAAAACAATTTTTGTAAGTGCGGTCAATACCCTAAAATCTTCAACATACTTTGTGCGCTTTGCTCCTTTGCATAAACCCAATCAACCAGCTTGCCGTTTTTATCATGTCCTACAATAATGTGCTTTGGGCTGGGTATCATACAATGCTTAATACCGCCATAACCGCTTATCTGATCCTGGTAGGCGCCGGTGTGAAAAAAGCCAACAAAAAGAGGTTCGGCACCTTCCAGTTTGGGTAAAAACACTTCATTAATATGTTCTTCGCTGTCGTAATAATCGTGACTATCGCAGGTTATTCCGCCTAATACCACGCGCTGGTAGTCTACATCCCATTTATTAATAGGCAACATTAAAAATTTTTCGCCAATACCCCAGGTATCTGGTAATGTGGTAATAAAAGACGAATCAATCATATACCAGTTTTCCCGGTCGTGTTGTGTTTTCTGGGCAATCACACAATAAAAATGAGCCAAGCTATACCCCACAGTAAAAATTCCGAACTCTTTAAAAAAATTATGGATAGGGACCATGGGGGTTTT
>JBBRCW010000190.1:0-13375 GCA_038204535.1 Chitinophagales bacterium
CCGTTGTTGATTACGTAGGGATTCCTCCTTCGTCGGAATGACAACTTTCTTCGGAATGACATGAGAAGTTTAAATGACAAATCCAAATGTCATCCCGAGTAACGACTTTTTCGGGAACCCAAAAAAGAAAAAATACGAATGACGTCCAATATATAAACACTTAAAATACAATTAGGTATAATGGACGTCATTATAAGTGATTAATTTTTGGGGTCCCCAAAAAAGTTCTTTGAAAATGACACTACATAAATCAAAACAGGCCCTTTGTAAAAATGCGCACCTTATTTGAATGGATATTTAAGTCGGCATGTTTTCACGCAAAGCCGCCAGGAGCTTCACACAAAGATGTATAAGTATATTTATATGTATGATGCAAAGATTTTTCTTTGCGTCCTTTGCGTGGGTTTTACTTTGCGTCTTTGCGTGAAAAACCGCCTGTACGTATAATTACGATGAACCATAAATCAATCAGACTAAAAATGTCTCATTTGCAGGGAACAGCCTGTCCCGATTTTTTTTCGGGAAAGCAATCCCCTGCAAAATCAGGTTGACAAATCACCGGGGATTGCTTTGCTTCCGATAGCTATCGGAACGCAATGCTCGCAATGATGAACGCTTGTTTGATGCGACATTTTGAAATGCACCCGATTCGATAGTTGACATAGGTAAATAATTATTGAATTGCACAATCAGTGTCGCTCATCTAAGCATCTAAATTTAAAAACGACTTTTCGAGGGGATGCAAATGACAAGGTCTCTCCTCCACTGCGTAAAGCTTTTTCCTAATAATTAAGGTGATAAAGAAACGCCCGGTTTTATCTTGTGCTAAGGTCTTAAGACCAGGAACATGCCTATCAATTAATATCAACCCTTGCAGAAAATAATGCCTGTAAAAAAACGTATTTCCACCTATGAGCTATAGTGTGGATACAAAAAATTATGAAGAGTAATGGAACACGGATACCACAGATTTAACGGATTTTCTTCGGTCCATTTTAATTTCATGCGAATACATATTCAGCAAATGGCACCATTTAATCGGGTTGTATCGGATTATACTGCTTCGCAGCAGGTAAAATCCATTTTATCTTTCCAATCCGTGTCATCTGTGTTCCTTTTATACTTATACCCACACGAAAGTGATTTGGGGAGGGTGGCGCTACATTCGCTCAATAATTCCCGCAATTCCCTGCCCGCCACCTACACAAGCGGTCACCATCCCGTACTTTTTATTTAATCTTTTTAGATCGCCTAATATCTGAACGGTTAGTTTACTGCCTGTGCATCCTAAAGGGTGGCCAAGTGCAATAGCGCCGCCATTTATATTTACGATTGAAGGATCCAGCTCCAGTTGTCTTATAACGGCCAGCGACTGACTTGCAAAGGCCTCATTCAGTTCTATCAGGTCCACCTGGTTTTGGGTCATACCTGCCTGCTTTAAAACTTTTGGCACAGCAGCCACGGGGCCAATTCCCATAATACGGGGATGCACCCCAGCACTCGCACAAGCCACCAGCCTTCCTATGGGTTTCAGTCCCAGCTCATTCACCATTTTTTCGCTCATTACCAGCACAAAACTGGCGCCATCGCTGGTTTGCGAAGAGTTACCAGCCGTTACCATTCCGCCAGCGGCAAAGGCAGGCCGTAATTTTGCCAGCGCTTCCAGGCTGGTATCGGCACGAGGCCCTTCATCGGTATCAACCACATAGGCTTTTGTTTTCTTTTTGCCTTTTTCATCCAAATAAACCTGTTCAACATTTATGGGTAAAATTCCCTCCTTAAAATATCCGCTCTTTATAGCATTGATTGCTTTCTGATGCGAATTATAACTAAACTCATCCTGGTCTGCACGGTTAACATTATACTCTTTGGCAACGGCTTCAGCCGTTAAGCCCATATTTAAATAATAATCGGGTTCCTCACTGGCAATCGAATAGGCCGGCACGGTTTTCCATCCTGCCGTAGGTACCATGGTCATGCTTTCAGTGCCGCCTGCCACAATGCAATCAGCCATTCCCATTCGTATTTTAGCGGTGGCAATAGCAATTGTTTCCAATCCACTGGCACAGTAGCGGTTTACCGTCATGCCAGGCACATCAATACCCAAAGCCCGCGCAGATATAATGCGTCCAAATTGTAATCCTTGTTCTGCTTCCGGCACGGCATTGCCAACAATCACATCATCCACCCTTGCCGGGTCCACCTGTGGCACCGATGCCAGTAACCCTTTAATTACTTCCACGGCCAGGTCGTCGGGACGTGTAAATCTGAAACCACCTCTTTTGCTTTTTGTTACCGCAGTTCGGAACCCAGCAACGATATATGCCTCATTCATACAAAATAGTTTTTGTGAGAATTCAAATGTACCAAAATTTGAATAAAAGTTGCTTAAACAACTAAATAGGTTTTCTTAAATTTTTTCACCAAAAAAATGTTTATGGAATACTACCATATTTCAGTTTAATTGCATAAAAAAGTAAACTGCAGCCGCACTATAGCGTTTATTTGGGTGGTATAAAGGTGGCCTGCATCAAATTATTATTTAAAACGCTTACATTTTACATGAATACTATAAGTATTGTTACGCCGCAAAATATTGAACTGGAGTATGACCTTGGTAGCCTGGGCGATCGTATAATTGGCCGGTTAATAGACGGACTGGTAATTGCCGGATATATAATAGCAATTGTATTGGTGATTGGATTTGGAAACATCGACCGTTTTTTTTCGAACAATGGATGGTTAGTAGTGGTTTTTATTTTACCCATCACTTTCTACGACCTCATCTCCGAAATTTTATTGGATGGACAAAGCGTAGGTAAAAAAGTAATGGGCATAAAAGTAGTCAGCCTGAACGGAGCACAGCCTTCACTGGGCCAATACCTGCTGCGATGGGTGTTTAGAATCGTAGATTTTTCACTTTCGGGTAGTCTTGTGGCTGTAATAATGGTGGCGGTCACCGAAAAGAAACAGCGGCTGGGCGATATGCTGGCCGGCACCGCCCTGGTTAAAATAAAACCACGGACCCACTTTCACGAAACAATTTATTCGCAGGCGCCCGCAGGCGAATACATTGTGACCTACCCTGAAGTAACCAATTTAAAAGACCGGGATGTTCAACTAATAAAAGAGGTATTAAATAGTGTTAACAGAAGCGGCAACCTGAACCTGGCCTACCAGGCACAGGAAAAAATTGAGGATGTATTGCGAATAAAAAGCCGGCACTATGACGCAAAAGAGTTTTTAAATGCTGTTTTAGCCGACTATAACTTTTTAACGGCCCAACTTTAAATAGGAGATTGGGCCGAGACCGATTCATGGCAAAAAATCATCGCCGATTGCAACCATCAATTTGTAATTCAACTATCTTCGTCCCAAAACATTTTCCGTATGAATCTGCATGAATACCAGGCCAAAGAGCTTTTAAAAAGATACAATGTACCGGTACAGGAAGGCATTGCTGTTGAATCGGTAATGGCTGCCGAAGATGCCTACCGGCAAATAAAGAATGATACCCATAGTAATTTTGCCGTTATTAAGGCACAAATACATGCCGGTGGCCGTGGCAAGGGCACCATTATTGGCACGGAGCAGCGTGGAGTAAAAGTGGCAAAAAGCCTTGAAGATGTAACAAACATAGCCAGAAACCTTTTAGGAGGTACCCTGGTGACTATTCAAACAGGGGCGGCGGGTAAAAAAGTAAACAAAATTTTGATTACCGAAGATGTTTACTACGGCGATACCAACAAAACCAAAGAATTTTACCTGAGTATATTATTAGATAGAGCCAAGGGGCAGAATGTTATTATGTACAGTACCGAAGGTGGTATGGACATTGAAGAAGTGGCTGAACACACCCCGGAAAAAATATTTAAGGAGTGGGTACACCCCGGTGGCGGACTGCAGGGTTTCCAGGCTCGTAAGATCGCTTTTAACTTTGGGCTTAGTGGCGAGGCCTTTAAAAACATGGTAAAGTTTGTAACCAACCTGTATAAAGCTTATGTTGGATTGGATTGCAGTATGCTTGAAATAAATCCGCTGTTTAAAACCAGCGATGACAAAATAATTGCGGTCGATTGCAAAATGGGACTTGATGAAAATGCCCTGATGCGCCACAACGACCTTGCCGCCATGCGCGATGTAAATGAGGAAGACCCAACCGAAGTGGAAGCCGGTCAGTTTAACCTGAACTTTGTAAAACTGGATGGCAATGTGGGTTGTATGGTTAATGGCGCCGGATTGGCCATGGCCACTATGGATATGATTAAACTAAGCGGTGGCGAGCCTGCAAACTTTTTGGATGTTGGCGGTACAGCCAATGCGCAGACCGTTGAAGCGGGTTTTAAGATCATTATGAAAGACCCGAATGTAAAGGCTATTCTCATCAATATATTCGGCGGTATTGTACGTTGCGACCGTGTTGCGGCCGGTGTAATTGACGCCTACAAAAACATGAAAACGATCAATATTCCAATTATCGTTCGTTTGCAGGGCACCAACGCAGTAGAAGCCAAGAAGCTTATAGACGAAAGCGGATTGAAAGTTCAAAGCGCCATCTTATTGAGCGAAGCAGCCGACCTGGTGAAGAAGGCAGTAGCGTAACTTAAAAATTAATATTTGTAGTACGAACAAATATTTGCACAAGGCGGTGACTAATCCAAAAAGGAAAAAGTCGCCGCCTTTTTTTTATTGCAAACATAAAGGCACTGATAAGAAGATGTGCGCGGAAGGGAAATCATTTATGCTAACCTATAAATGCTAAAAGAGAATAAGGGTACTCAAACTTTTTAAAAATTAAAACTGACAGGCAATACATTTGAATAAAAACTACATAATAACATGTAATTTCTCAGAGAAGTAATGGCGCATATTCTCATTGCCAATTGACAATTGACTTTTCACGTTTCACGTTTCATCATTCACTTTTTACCTTTACAACCCTATCCCAAAATAAACCGCTCCAAGTCTTTGGGTGAGCCAAACAATAAAAGTACATCGCCGATCTGCAATTTGGTGTCTGACGACACGATACCCACTACTTTCAGTTCACTTCGCTCCTTGCCCATTATACTTTTTTCGTACACCCGTTTTAAAATGGTTACCAGAACTACATTATAACGTTGCGATAATTGCAACTCATCAATAGTTTTGCCTATATAACGGGCCGGTGCTGCCACTTCAAGCAGCCGGTAATCAACATTTATCTGGAAGGAATCCACCACGCCGGGTAAGTCTAATTTTAATGCCAGCCTTTCGGCGGAGTAAGCTTCGGGATATACAAATTCCTGTATGTCCATAGCTTCCAGCACAATTTTTTGCAGCGATGAGGTTACCCGGCAGATGATTCGTTTTACACCCATTTGCTTTAACATGGCGGTAACCAAAATAGCAGCCCCTTCATTTTCACCTATAGCTACAACAGCCGCATCCAGATCGTTAATAGGCAGTTGCATTACAGCTTCTTTATTAGTAGCATCCAGTGCAATGGCATGCGTTATCCTGTGTTTGTATTTATCCACCCGCTCCATATTTTCATCTACCCCAATTACCTCATGTTCCAGCTTTACCAGTTGCTCTGCAAGCGAGGCTCCAAAAAGTCCTAATCCAAATACTATAAATTTCATGGCGATAATATTTAAAAGGCGATATCCTCTACAGGATACCTGTAATATAATTTCTTACTCTGCCTTATCAGAATTACCAATAAGGTAATACCCCCTACCCTGCCTATGAACATGGCAAAGATCAATACCATTTTACTAAATGCGCTCAACTGGGCTGTAATACCCAACGAAAGTCCAACTGTGCTAAAAGCCGAAAAAGCTTCAAAAGCAATTTTAATCAGGCCTTTATCACTGTCGTTCACCGAAATGGCAAAAACAGTAACCCCTATAAAAAGCAGGGAAATTACAATAATGGCAAAAGCCCGGCTTATAGATTGAACCGAGATTTCGGACCTGAAAAACTCTGTTCGATCTTTACCTCTTAAAACAGAAATCAGGTTTAATAGGGCAACACCTGCCGTAGTAGTTTTTATTCCGCCACCGGTAGAACCGGGTGAAGCACCAATCCACATGAGTAACAGGTAGATCATGATCATGGGCAGTGATAAGGTGGTCATATCCACCGTATTAAAACCAGCTGTCCGGGGTGTAACACTTCCAAAAAAACAGGTAACTATTTTTCCAATCAAGGTTGGGTGCTCTGTTAGCGAAGCCGACTGCTCAAATTGGTAATAAAAAACAAAACCGATAACTAATAAAAAACTACTCACCAACAGGGCAAGCCTTGAATTTATCATAATGATATTGGGAATGTAGCCACGCTTAGCCTTCCCTGTTATAAAACTGTACATGTTGTACATTTTTATCTTTACCAGCTTAAACAGGTTGAATACTATAGGAAAACCCATACCGCCTAAAATGATTAACAAAGCAATAAAAAACTGCAACAGGTAATTATGACGCAATGCAGGCTCATACAAACCCAGGCTCACCGTTGAAAATCCCGCATTGCAAAATGCCGATACCGAATGAAAAATTGAAAAGAAAAGTTTGTCACGCTGCCTTGTGAAAATTCTATCATCCAGCGACAGGTAAATGAGCACGGCGCCAATTGCTTCAAATAAAAAAGTGATTAATACAACCTGTATTATAAAATTGATAATATTATTGACCTTTTGCCGGCTCATGATATTGGTAAAGGCCAGTTGCGCCTTAAAGGATGAATTTCCTGCAATGGCATAAGCCAGTAACCCCGCAAACGTCATAAAACCAAGCCCCCCGGCTTGTATCAGTAGCAGTATAATAAAATGGCCAAAAGGTGTAAAATGCGTAGCCGTATCTACCACCACCAAACCGGTAACACATACTGCACTGGTGGCAGTAAATAAGGCATTGATGTTGGATGTGTTTGTAACAGCAGCATTAGGCAGCTTTAGCAAAAAAGCACCTAAAAATATCAGTATGGTGAAACTTCCGATAAACAGTACACCCGGACTTATCTCTCTGGAATAGATAAATTGTAACAGGTGCGATAATTCGGTAATAAATCCCAACAGTATGCCGGAGTACAAAATTGCTTTATATAAAAGAAAACGGTTGGAATCAAGATGGGTGATGGAAGCTTTTACCGGGGCAACGTAAAAAGTGAGTAATAGTATAAATATCCAGGTTATAAACGTAAGTGACCTTACCCACGTCTTCTTTATAACAAATATCTCCAATAATAACTTTATACCATACAAGCTCGAAATGAAGATCAACAAAAACCTTATCCAGTAATTAATTATGGCATTATTGCTATAAAACGATCTGAAACCAAATTCGTAAACAACAATTGAAAGACATAAAAAAAGAATTAAGGGTATGGCAGCGCCTATCCAGCTCAGGGTTTTCATGTTCCAGCTTTGCCGTACAAATGTGGTCTTACGGCCTTTTGTTCTGCCCCACCTGGCTAACAGCTTTAATTTATTCATTTAATTTACTTGTGTGCTTGCGACAAACTTAGGATTTATTAAAACGAACCCTGACATTTGCACCGAAAAATACAAGTCTTAACTGATATATGCCCTTGAAATTTACCACAACCCTTCAAATGAATAACATTCAAATAAGAACGATCACAAAAGAAGACAATAACGCCCTGGCAAAAATTATACGGGCTACCCTTGCAGAGTTCGGCGCCAACAAACCCGGCACTGTTTATTTTGATGAAACCACAGATCACCTCTTTGAGCTTTTTGAAAAGAAAGGAAGCATATATTATGTTGCCGATCAGCAAGGCACGATAATCGGCGGGGCAGGAATTTATCCATCAAAAGGATTACAGGATGGCACCTGTGAGTTGGTTAAAATGTACCTTGAACCACATTCGCGTGGGTTAGGTTTGGGAAAATTATTAATAGATAAATGCCTGGATTTTGCTAAAACATCCGGCTATCAGCAGGTTTATATCGAAACCATGCCAGAGCTTAGAAAGGCCGTTACGGTGTACGAAAAATTTGGCTTTAATTATCTCGACGGGCCCCTGGGTAACACCGGCCACTTTGGCTGCGATGTGTGGATGATAAAGCAACTCTGAATGTTAAACGATGTAAACGTTATTTCAGACAGAATAGCCAGCTGTTCCTCATCTATCTCTTGCTGTCTTCCGTTGCTCAACCACCAACGGGTTCTCCCTCCTATACCTGTCTTGCCCTTACACCGGTAACCTGCCAGCTAACTTTTATACCAGGCATATCTGTTCTTATTACTGGTCTCTTTCCTTCTTTTTACAAACAGTTACAGCAAAAGCGAACCAGTAATCCCGAAAACGTGTGAAATGTGTAACCTTATACTATAACTATGTAACAAAAACCCGGTAAAACGAGGGCACCTTTGCATAGTGAATACTTCAATTCACTATTTAATTCAATATCTTATGTATATATTATTACTTCGGGTTGTAACGATTGTTACACTATTATCTCTACCTGCTGTAAACTTTGCCCAGGCTCCGGTTTTAGGCACAGCGGCCAGTTTTGAACTTTTTACTACCGTTGGTGCAGTTACCAACACCGGCACTTCGCAAGTTACCGGCAATGTGGGTACCAATAGTGGTTCCAGTACAGGTTTTGGCAATGTAAACGGCGTAATGCACGATAATGATGGCGCCAGCGGACAGGCAGCAGCTGATCTGCTGATTGCTTATAACCAGCTTAATAATGTTATCCCAACTTTTTTTCCTGCACCCTTATTGGGTAATGGCGATACATTATTAGCCGGCAATTACAAAACCACCGCCGTAACCTCGTTAAATGGTAAACTTTATTTAGATGCCAGGGGCAACAGCAGCGCGGTTTTTATATTTCTAATTGATGCGGCATTTTCAACAGGCGCCAACGCTAAAATTATTTTGATCAATGGTGCAATGGCCTGTAATGTGTTTTGGAAAATTGAAGGCGCCGTAAACATGGCGTCTCAAACTTCGTTTAAAGGCACCATTGTTGCCCACAATGCCGCCATCAATTTAAGTGTAAACGATACGTTGGAAGGAAGAGCCCTTTCTATTGCCGGTGCTGTTACAACTAATTCGGTAATGGCTTATACGCCCCGTGGTTGCGATAGCCCGCTTTTAACAGGTCCTGCTGCTCCTGCCATGAACGCTACTGCCTGTTATGCAATTTTTTCGGGTAATGGCTCGGTAACCAACAGCGGCACCACATATGTTACCGGTGATGTAGGAACCAATGTTGGTTTAACAACCGGCTTTGATCCATTATTGGTTAAGGGCACCATCCACCCTATTCCGGATGTTTCAACTGCCGCCTGCGCAGCGGAGTTGTTAACGGTATATAGTTACCTGAACACTTTACCATTCGATATTGAATTGCTGTATCCTGCACAGTTTGGAAACAACCTGGTACTTACACCACATACTTATCTTTTAAACGCGGCCACTGCTTTTACCGGTTCAGTTTACCTGGATGCGCAGGGATATGACGATGCTGTTTTTGTTATTAAGATTAACGGGGCGCTAACTACCAGTACCTATTCAAAAGTTATTTTAATAAACGGCACCCAATCAAAAAATGTTTTCTGGAAAGTTGAAGGCGCTGTAAATATTAATGACTACTCGGTTTTTGATGGCACCATTGTTTGTAATAACGGCGCCATTAACCTGACAACAGGCGACTCAATTAACGGGAGAGCCTTTACCACCAATGGCGCGCTAAGTACATCGGCTATTGTTGCCACCATGACCAGCGGTTGTAATGCATTACCGGTAAACTGGCTAACTTTTACAGCCGAAAAAACCAACCAGGCTTCTGTGCTATTAAAATGGTCAACTGCAAGCGAAGAAAATAATGACCGTTTTGAAATTGAGAGAAGTGCCGATGGCACCCATTTTACTACCATGGGTACGGTAACTGCGGGCAAAAATCCCGGTTTAGTTCAAAACTATGCTTACAATAATTTAAATACCATAAATGGCAATAGCTTTTATCGCTTAAAACAAATTGACCGCAATGGCGTATTTAAATATTCAGCTGTTGTTACCATAACAATGAACGGGGTGATGTATTCATTATATCCCAATCCGGCAACCACTAAAACTACTATTCAGATACGCAGCCAGCTGAATAAATTATCGGTAAGGTTAATTGATAATGCCGGCAGAACAGTGTATCAAACCAACAGTTCAAATGTGCAGGCTGGTACTGCCATCAATATTCCTTTAACTAATTTACGAAAGGGAATGTATATGCTGAAGTTGGATAGCGATAAAGGAAGTACAACTGAAAAGTTGATTATACAGTAATTGTAACTTCTTCATAAATCTTTAAATAAAAAACCCACCGGTGATAACCGATGGGTTTTTTGTTTAACGTGATTTTGTATTTTAATACCATTTCATTCTTCAACTTCATTTTTCACTGTCCACAACTATTCATTATTCGCTGTTCATTACTCACAATTCCTTTTCTTCATTCTTCATTATTCATTATTCACTGTTCTTCATTCTTCATTATTCTTCAATTATTCATTATTCATTATTCACTGTTCACCACTCACTACTCACTTACCCACCCCTCACTACTAACATCTCCACCTCATATACCGGGCTAAACAAATAAACTTTTTTACTGCCCACTTCTTCGCACCTGAACCGTTTACGCAACCGGTCACCTTTTTTAAATACTCTTCCATCTTTCAATTTAAACAGGCTATTGGCAGGCACTTCTTCAACCAGCATATGATTGTCGGCTGCCGGGCCATCATAACGCCTCATGATTCTCATAAGGCCATCTTCGGCGCAACTACTGGCTGCCGGGTTTTTCAGCGACCGTATTAATTCCTGCTCAATATCCTCCGGAAACATTTTCTTTAAAATAAATTGGGCCAACAATTCCGAAAAAATGTTCTTCCACTCCCGCCCGTGAGCCTGTACCCTATGGGCATATTTCTCGTAGGTTAATAAATGTGCCAGCTCGTGCAGCAGGGTAATTAAAAACGAATATCTATTCAGGTTTCCATTAACGGTAATCCGGTGGTTATGGTGGCTATGGGCATTACGATAATTACCTAAAATGGATTTACGTTCGCGGGTTATGGTCAGGTGTACATTGTATTGTTTTATATAATGGGCAACCGGTTCAAAAGTATTGGGGGGAAGATATTCTGCAAGGGCATGCAGCGGGTGATGCTCTTTAGCCATTTTTCTTATGTTGCGATTGTTTCAAAATTATCTTCAGTTCTAAAAATGTATATACCAGGTAAAGCCCCATACAAATAAACAGCGCCCTTTTATTCATGTTTTCACCCGCTGCAAGAATATAAATAAACGCAGCCGCCGCACAGCCAAACAGTTTTAATAAAATTCCGCTATAAGCTTTTCGTAAAAACAATTGTGTGTTTTCAGCTTGCAAACCACTGCTTAACAGGTTAACCGACACTACAGTTATAATGTAAATAAATAAATTTCCGCCACTTAATACCTGCCAGTCAACATGGTTTTGCAATAAAAAATTTCTGAATATTAAAATAGACCCCCCAATAACCAAAAACGCCACCACAAGGGGGGTTACACTCTTATTAAACATTACTTATTTTTTGTGGTATCTTTTATAACCTGGTACATCATTGCAACAATTACCATTAAAGGTAAAATCCAAACCAGTAAAGGGGTGTTTAATTTTAGCCAGGCATCCAGTTTAATGCCTGCAAAAAGCGCTATTGCAAGCCCGACCAGCAGTTGTGTGGCCAGCCCTGCATATTTCAGCAATAGTTTATTATTATTTTGAAACGGCTTTTTGCTGCTCATGTTTCTCCTTATTCATTTCCACTACCGCATTCGAATTCATGTGACAGCTACCGTTTAAAATTACAGTAGGTTCCACCTGTAGTTTGCCAACATAAATATTGCCCGTAATATGGGCATTTTCGCGCAGGCTTAGCAGTTCTTTTACTTTAATATTTCCATTTACACTGCCCATTATATCTGCCTGCAGGCTATCGAGGTCGCCTTCTACCACACCCGCAGCGCCAATTAATATACGGGCCTCACTTTTTACATTTCCCTTTACAACCCCATCAATACGTATATCGGCTTTACTGCTTATATCGCCGGTAAGGGTTACGGCGTTACCTATAATACTGGTGCCGCCACCGGCGGCAATTACTTCGTCCTTTTTTGAAGAAAACAACATATGGGCAATTTTAAGGTTTAGTCATTGCTTATTTCCTGCTTGGGAACCTTAAGCAAAGTAGTATCTAATTTAGTGCCCGCGTTGCCGCTCAGCACCTGTTTAAGACTGTTAAGATATTGATCTTTATAAAGTAAACTTTGCTCAAGTGAATCTGTCCTGTACTTCAAAACCTGTAATTCCTTTCGGGCACTTTGACTGCCATAGCCGGGTACATACTGTTTTAAAGGAGTAAAAACTATCAGAGCAACGGTAAACGTAACTAAAATAACAAAAATGCTGCTTAACACCACATAAACACTCAGCCTCGATAATTTAAATGTGACCACCTCCTCATAGGTATCATCGTTCATTACCACCAGGCGGTACCGGTTTCTTAATCGTTTGAGGGTGGTATTTGCATCTAACCGAGTCATTGTGTAAAACTTAAAGATAGTATTTTGACTTTCGAAAGTGTTCGTGTTTTATAAAATATCCAAAATCATAATAATAACACCTTCTAAAATGGTGGCAACAATAACATTTTTTGTTTTGGTAGCCGGGCTTTCAATTAAAATTTAGCTTTTTGTTGCGTCGCACACTTTTACGGCTGTAATACTACGCGGCCAATCTGGTTATTGTTTACATTCACACCAAAATAACATATAATACGTTGAAGGGTAAACGTTTTGGTAATCTGCTTTTGTAGTTAATAACCAATCATCTAAATAAACAAAAAACATCCATTGTCAATACAGCGGGCCGGGTTTATACAAACCGGGTTATATTTTTTCGGGCATAAAATATATTCATCATTTTTGCGCTATCATTAGTGTATATTTTTGCCGAACCAGTATTTTTATGGCTAATCCGTTTTCAAATAGTAGCTTTCCCTTCATGAAGTGTGTTACCGGCCTGTTTATTTTTATTGCGTTATTTGCCTGCCATATAAAGCTGGTTGCACAACCCGGCGCCGAAGTTGAACTCAATAAACCTGCGCAGTATGAAAACCGCAAACTGGCATCCGAAAAAACAGGCGAAAAGAAATTTACCCTTCTGCGGCGTTTTATGCAAAATACAACCACTCATTACAATTATTTCTTCAATGCCAATAATCGTTTAAACGATGTAGTTAGCCGGGCCAAAGCCGCCTTTAAAGACGATTATTCTGAACTGCTGCCTTATTATAATTATACAATTGAAGGTACC
>JBBRCW010000191.1:0-13237 GCA_038204535.1 Chitinophagales bacterium
ACCCACACTATTGCCTTCCACCGAACGTCCGTTACAACTGCGGCCTTCCCAGGTGATGGCAGAATTATTATTAAACTCAAGATTGATAACCTGTGTATCGGGTGTTTGCCAATCATCCTGGTAGCGATAGCGACCGCCTGCTGAACTTACACGTACCGGGTAATCAACACCTAATCCCCACCTTGCAAGGTCAACCATGTGGGTGCCGTTATTAAGCGCTTCGCCCGTGCCCCAATGCCAGAACCAATGCCAGTTATAATGAATGAGATTGTCGCGGTATGGCTGCCGGGGTGCGGGTCCCTGCCAAAGATCATAATTCAACCACGAGGGCACTTCCACCTCTTTGCCATTACCGATAGATGCACGGTTATTTGTGTACCAGGTTTTTGCAAAATAAGGACGTCCAATTACACCGGCATGTAATTCGCCAATTGCAGCAGCAACATTTGGCCACGACCGTCTCTGGTTACCCATTTGCAAAACACGGTTATATTTTTTTGCTGCTTTTACAACCAGCTCACCTTCGCTGGGATTGTGGCTGCATGGCTTTTCTAAGTAAACATGTTTACCTGAAGCGCAACCCAATATGGCGGCAGGAGCATGCCAGTGATCCGGCGCAGTAACAATTAATACATCTAGGTTTTTATCCTCCAGCGCCTTTCTAAAATCAGGGGATGCCAGAGGCCGTTTATGCTGAATTTTTTCAACTGCATCTATACATTTGTCTGCTGCTCTCGAGTCTACATCACACACATATAACACTTCGCAATTTTTTTGCGCAGCGAAGTTTGTGCCCACTGCAAAGCCACGGCTGTTTACGCCCATGCAGGCAACCATAATTTTGTCATTGGCACCAATGATGTTTTTGTAGCTGCGGGCACCAAACCCCGGAAGAATACCTCCGAAAGAAACAGCAGCAGCACCGGTGGTGGCTTTTTTGATAAAATCTCTTCGCGAATTTTTCATGACGTTTATTTAAGTCGATTACACTATTATTTCTTTTTACTTGCCTTTTGCATAACATTTTCTAAACTTATAGATGCACCTCCATTTCTCTTACTTTCATCTGCCGCTTCCATAAAGGCATATATTTCCAAAGTCTCTTCGGGAGTTACAGGCACTTTGCCTGTTTTAAAAAAATCTATTATTTGCACCAATAAATTATCATAACCTTTAAATGGCCCTAACGGCAGATTGCCTTTCTCTCCGTACACAGTTCCACCGTAATCATGCTTGCCAGTACGTGTACCCCTGAAGGTGCCAATTCTGCCATCTTTCCAGGTGCCCACCACTATATCAGTATCATTGGTATGTGTTCTAACCACCTGCGTGCAGCCGGTGCCCATTGTTGCAAATAATATTTCAACACCGTGAATGCCGTACCAGAAAAGATCAGGATGTGTTTTTTCTATTGTTGCGGGACTAAAAGTATCGGCTCCTAATACAGCACCTATCTTTCCTTTTACTACATCCTGCACGCTTTCCATGTAGCGAAGAGAGGAGGAGGAGAACATTGGCACTTTATACTTTGTTGCCGCATCATATATGGCAATGGTATCACTTAAAGAGGCTGCAACAGGTTTATCAATAAACATGGGCTTGCCGGCTTTTAAAACCAGTAAAGCCTGTTGGAGATGCGGGCGGCCATCATTGGTTTCTAGCAGAACAAAGTCTACCTTTTTTAATAGTTCTTCAATAGAGTTTACAATTTCAACCCCCAGCTTTTTTACTTCTTCTGTATAACCCGGAATTCTTTTCGTAGATGATTCAATATCAATACTGCCTTTTGGATAGGCTGCAACTACCTTAAATCCTTTAAATTCCGCAGCCGGGGCATCCGCATTTAAAGCTTTGGTAAAGGCAACACTGTGCGATGTATCGAGGCCGATAATGCCGACCCTGCCCTGCGCTGCAGTTGTGTTTTGAGCGTAAGATTTTGAGAAGCTGTTTAATAAACTAAATCCTGTAGCAGCCATAGAAGCAGCGCGGATAAATCGACGGCGATTAAAATTTGGTGTCATGATAGTTTTGTTATTCCCCTAACAATTTATAAATACAACAAAGAAAGATGAGAATGAGTATCCTGATTAAACAGCTTATGTATAAAGTAAGCTGAAACATGCCTGATACATACAATGTGAAAGATATAAAAAGAATTAAAACTGTCAGTATCTCTTTTTTAGATATTGCGACATAAAGAAGAAACTGATGACTTTAGCGGGAGAAGAATTTTTAAGAAGGTATGAGCAACATTTATTGCCACCACGTTTTGGTTAGATCAGGCATTATGGTTACCTCGGCAATTACAAAAAAAACAAAGAGTAAACGGGATATTAACACTACCGCAAGAGTTGAACAGCTATTGCCTCAAACATCCCAAAGAGTTATACAGCCTGCTGTTTCAATGCAGCAGAGAAACCATAGAAACCTTTGCTGCCGACAACAAACACCTGGGTGCGCAACCCGGTACCATAAGTGTTTTGCATACCTGGGGACAAAATCTTTCGCTACACCCGCATAGCCTGCCCCGATTTTTCGGGGTACATATGATAGTACCCGGCGGCGGCATTACCGATACCGGTTTGTGGCAACACGCCAAAAGCAAAGGCCGGTATTTGTTTCCGGTAAAGGCAATGAGTGTTGTTTTTAAAAACAAGTTTATGCAAGGTCTGCTGATGTTTCTGCAAAACAAAAATGGAGCAATGGACAAAAACCTGCGCCAAACCCTGTACAACAAAAGCTGGGTGGTGTAGCCCGTTGGATAATTATCCTACGGGCTGTATGCCAAACAACCTTTTGGCGGGCCTGAGCAAGTGATAGAATACCTGGGCCGTTACTCTCACAACTTGTCCCGGCCTTCGGGAAAGTAGCCATCAGCAACCATCGCATACGTTCTGTAAAAGACGGAAAAGTAACCTTTGGTTACAAAGACTACCGAAGTATCGGTACAGGTAATGCAGACCATGGCAGGCAAAAAGGAATGAGGCTGGATGTCGGCGAATTTTTACGAAGGTTTTGTTTGCATAACCTGTCCCGCACTAAAGGTCGGGATACTTCCACGCGGCTTTCGCAAAATCAGGTACACTGGTTTTCTATCGAACCGCTGCCGCACAAAATTAAAAATGCAGCAAATGCACATGGGTGTCTTACCAAAGAAAACAACTAAAAAAGACTGGAAAACCATTAGCAAAGAAAAGCTGCGTTTTGATGCAGACCAAAGTCCCCCGACTAAAAGTAGTTTTGACGCCCACGGACCACCAAACCATATCATTCAAAAAATAAAACAACAGCAAATAGCAAAAACGACCACCTGATTTTTTTTGATAACAAAATCAGGGTATTGCCCAAAGCAAAAAAACAGGCTAAAAAACGAAGCAAAACAACCGATGGCCTCAACGTAAAAAGTAATAATTATGAGGTGGGCACCCAAAATGAAAAATTTGATTACAAATTACCATCACCCCCAAGGCTAAAATGGGGACTCTGCACTTTTGAAACCCCATACAAAAAGGCTCTCAAAGTTTCAGTCAATCCCGATTGCTATGCTATCGGGACTTAAAACGAACCGCCGCGAAACAGACATGTTAATTGGTTGGCAATTCTCCGTCGCGGCGCTGCGTTTAAGCCCTTAATGTTAATGGCAGTTATTCTTGTCTTTAATAAGGTTTCACTCATTTTTTTAAATGTCTTTCAATCGCGGCTTTTATCAACTCCTCAAACTCCTCTAAACGTTGCCTGGCTTTAGAAGTGTCAAAGACAGCAACATACTCCCCAATCTCTTTAGCAATTAAATTTTCAACTGAGGAGGCAAAAGATGGGAAATTGTCAGCATAACTCCCTTTAGAATAGCGATCTGCAAGTTCAAAAAAAAGCCACCCCTCGACCTTTAAAAGCTCTGCAGCTCGACGTTTTTCAATCCATATTTGTCCATAGTTTGCTATGCCTTCCCATGCCGCAGCCGAAGCCACAACAGCAGCAAGAATTGTAGCAATAATTGAAAATACTTTTTGAGTGGAATAAATAATTGCTAAGCTTGTGAAAACTGGAATAGCAACGCTACTACCGATTGTAACGGCTCGTAGCCGAAAGTATTTGAAGCGAGATGCCTTAGATCTCTGATCCCAATAAACAACTTGGTGTAACCAGCGTTTTTTGATAAAAAGAATTTGATTTTCCGTAAGTGGTCCTTTCAACAAATCAATTGTTTCAGATATTTCTTTTTCTTGAACTAACGGAACCTTTTTTTTAGAATTTTTCATATTAAAAGTAATTTGTTAATGGCAACTTACGTTGACGGCTTGGCGTTGTAGCGGTATTATGTGTTCCTTCTGCCGACAACAGAAGCCGATTAAAGATTAAAAGTTTAATAGTTCTATTGCTGCTTAATTTATAAACTTCAAGCTGGAACTGCAGATGAATAGCGAACTGCTGCTGATTGCTCTAACGACCTGCCGCCATAATGCCAAACCGAATGTTGTACTAAACCCCTGTCGGGGTAGTTAGACGATTATTTTTGCCAAACTGGCGGTAATTTCATTTTGCCTACATTTGCTGCTTAGTCTTCTGAAACCATTGCTACCAAAGCATTTGGTATAGTTTCAAAAAAGCAATCCCCATATATATAAGTCTGCTTAATGGCAGAGGCAGCAAAAACGCTGATCCCCGCCAGGGGTTCCGCACAACAAATAAGACTTCATGGTTAGTGCTGCGCACCCCACGAAGTCTTATTTGTTGTGCGACGTTATTATTTATTAATCCAGTGCTGTTAACAATCATTTTTGCCATCTACTTTATGGTAAGAACTTTAGTCTCCTGGATGATATTTGCGCTCTGCATGTTGCAACACATCTTCTTTATAAAAATAAACCTTCTTAAACTTACCTTCTACATACAATGGGGCCTGGTCGAAGTAATGTGCTGAAGAAGGATCAGCACTCTGCCCAAAATATATAATGGATTGCGCATTAATCTTTTTTCCAAACTCTACTATTGCAACATAAGAATTTCCATTTACACCATACATCTTTTTTTGCCCTAAATCTATCCGTGTGTAGAATGCAAACAGAGAACCCAATGTACCGGGTACCGCACTTACAGGAAGACTCATCTTGTTATCATCAAATTTTTCCAGTGTACCGCTGGTATGAATCCGTTGCAACCTGTTTATTTTGCCCCAGTCAATTAAAGCTGTTCCATATCTTTTGTACAGCGTATCCGTAGCTCTGTGTAGCATCTGTACTGCAATACTACCAGGCACCGGTAGCTTTTCTCCGTATAGAAATTCGGTAACATAGGGGCTAGGCATAAAGAATTTTTCTTTCAGTTGTTTGCGCACCCAGTCTAAGTAACTTGTATACCAAAATACAGCAATTGTTGTTGCTTTGCTCCCTATTGCATAATGATAATTCCATTTTCTGAGTGTATCTACAACCTCTTTTAATTTCATTTGTCGTTCAGGTTGCATGCTTACTTCCTTATCATATGCATTAATTATTTGCGGCAGCCATGCAGCCATCATTGGCAAATGATTACTTGACACTAGCTGCTTAAAATCAAAAAAAGAAATTTTACCCGGTTGTGATAACAATCGTATTGCTTCATCAGCCCGGAAATTCTGGGGATCATGAGCCATGTAAGAAGGATACTTTTCCTTTGCAGGACTACTCATGCCTGCTGCCTTATATGGCGTAGAGTTGCAATTCTCAATCCATCCAGATGAAGGGTTAACTACCTGAACAATTTCTTTTAAAGGATGCATTCCTTTCCATTCTGTTTGTGTATTGCTGCCATCCACCGGAAAGCGCCAGTTAAAATTTGCATTACGCCTTGGTATAGCATTACCATGCCAGTAAGCAATGTTGCCGAAACGATCAGCATACATGGTATTGGTGCTTAACTGTACATGACCCATCGCCGCAGTAAACTCTTTCAGGTTTTTTGCTTTACACATGGCCCAAACCTGTAGGATGTATTGAGCCGTATTATCTGTGGCATTTCGGATTGTAATCCACAATGAATCACGTCTGGCTGTAACCGGGCCATGATGTGTTTTGCGAAAAAGAAAACTTTTTTCTTAAGGTTGTTTTCTACTTTGTACAGCAATGTATCGCTCCATAAAATTGCTTTCTGGTAACTATCACCATACCTATATTGCATAGAATCAGAAGGATGATTGAAGAGTTCCAGGTAAACATCTTCGAAATCGGAGGCTGTATTGGTATGGGCCCAACCTGCATACTGGTTAAATCCACTCCAGATATAAAAATCACCAAACATAGCAAAGCCTGAAACAATTAATCCCTCATTACTTACCAGATGTGCTTCATACCGCTGACCACCACCAAAAAATCCTATATGTGGATTAATAAGCAACATGCTGTGTCCGCTACTTGTTTTTGAAGGTGCCAAGGCTATTGTGTTCGATCCGCTTTCTTGTTGTACCAGCCATTCTTCCAAACCTTCGGGTTGCATTTTACTTAACGATTGGGTAAATGCATTTTTTATTTCGCTCTGGGCAATACCATGGCTAACAGGATTATGCGGTGAAGGCACCAAAACGAACCATGGTTCGTATCTGTGCAATAATCGTTTTTCTACATCAGGATGCCTTTGTAAATAAAAATTAATGCCAGCTGTAGCTGCATCACACAATCCTTTCAGGAAAGGATTTGCTTTTGCATATGTTTCTTTTTCTTTCTTTACGCATTCAAACAAGGCTACAGCAGCATCACCTTCCAATTCTTTCTCCCCATAAATTTCAGCCGCCTTTCCTAACGATCTGATAGTAGATTCTTCCATCTGCCAGTAGTTGTCTTCGCATTGTGCATACATTAGCCCGAATGCTGCATCAGCATCTGTCTTACCGTAAATATGGGGCACTCCCCAGTTATCTCGGATAATAGTAATGTGCTGTGCCTGCTGTTTCAGGCGGTTGACTTCTTCTTTGGTAAATGCTTGTCCAGAAGTCGCAAGCGGCAATAAGAGGATGAAAAGCAGCTTTTTCATTTACTAATGTTTGGATTGAGTTATTGAATCCTTATTTTACTTCATTTAGGTAGGATCAAATTGAGCTTACTTTTTTCAGGCTTTGCACTTTATGCTATTAAATGTAAAAGTCTTTATAATGACGCACAGCGTTGACGGCTTGCTGCTGTGCTGGTATTCAAGAGGGTAGCTAAGCGCATTGCTGCGCTTTCGCCCCCTAAGAACCGGACGTGAAGGTTTCCCTTCATCCGGCTCAAGCCCATTTCAAGCCACCGTTTATATTGGTGACCGGTTTCACATATGCATGTGTAGCCTTCGCAAACGAATGGTTTAGTGCGGAAATGTTCACCGGACATGTTGTGTATCCACGTAAACTGAGTTGAAAACAGTTTAAAAGCTTAAAAATACATTTGTAATACCTGGGCTAGCTTCGGGTTCAAATTCTGAACCCCTTATTAGCAAGGATTTCGACGGAATTCGGGCATTCTGATCTTGAATAACAAGAATGCCCGAATGCGTACCTTGGGATTTGAGTATTTTGATGCTATTTGGAGTAGGTATGAAAACAAAAAAGCCCGTAAAATCTACATTTTACAGGCTTTTAATGTGTTTGAGCAGAAACTCTGCGGACCGGACGGGACTCGAACCCGCGACCTCCGCCGTGACAGGGCGGCATTCTAACCAACTGAACTACCGATCCAAAAATTTAAAAGAGCAACCGCCGATCTCGAGCCCGTCTCTACAATCGTAGAAACCGTAACAGGGCGTCATTCAATCCCGATCTTTATCGGGAAACTACCGATCCAAAAATTTAAAAGAGCAACCGCCGATCTCGAACCCGTCTCTACAATCGTAGAGACCGTAACAGGGCGGCATTCAATCCCGAT
This sequence comes from Chitinophagales bacterium, assembly GCA_038204535.1. Lineage (GTDB taxonomy): Bacteria > Bacteroidota > Bacteroidia > Chitinophagales > Chitinophagaceae > Segetibacter. The sequence continues at coordinate 7,872 of JBBRCW010000191.1, forward strand.
CTTTATCGGGAAACTACCAATCCAAAAAATTAAAGATCAATCTATCAATAAGGCAACATTTAATTCCGAACTTTATCGGGAGATAATCCTACCTTAACTTTAGAACTTTTTTCCCTCTTTTACCCTTAGGGGGTCGTTTTTGGGATGGCAAAGATAAGGGGAAAAGATTTTTACAAACAAAACTTTCTTAAAAATTTTTCTATACTTATTTTTACCGCCACAACCAACGAAGTATGCCTGAATACCCAAATAGACAGTTCCTTGATTTCGAACAGCCAATCAAAGATTTATACGAACAAATCGACCAGGCTAAGAAACTTGCCGATAAAAATCAGCGCGTAGATTATTCTTCTACCATTAAGCAACTGAGCGATTCTATCATCGATAAAAGAAGGGATATTACCGATCATTTAACCCCGTGGCAAAGGGTGCAGTTAAGCCGCCATCCCGACAGACCTTATACGTTAAAGTATATCGATAATATGACCAGCAATTTTATGGAGCTTCATGGCGACCGTAACATGGGCGACGATAAAGCCATGGTTGGCGGCTTTGCCCAATTGGATGGCGAAACCGTAATGTTTATTGGGCAGCAAAAAGGTAGCAATACTAAAATGAGGCAGTTGCGTAATTTTGGCATGGCTAATCCCGAAGGCTATCGTAAGGCTTTAAGATTAATGAAGCTGGCTGAAAAATTTAATAAGCCAATCGTTACTTTGATCGATACTCCCGGCGCTTTTCCCGGTATGGAAGCAGAAGAAAGAGGACAGGGTGAAGCCATCGCCAGAAATATTTATGAGATGATCCGTATTAAGGTGCCCATTATTTGTGTGATCATAGGCGAAGGTGCCAGTGGCGGCGCATTGGGTATTGGCGTGGGCGACAAGGTGCTGATGTTAGAAAATTCATGGTACACGGTTATATCGCCCGAAAATTGCAGCTCAATACTTTGGAGAAGCTGGGATATGAAGGAGAAGGCTGCTGAGCAGTTAAAACTTACATCTGATAATATGTTTGAATTTGGCCTGGTAGATGGTATCATACCCGAGCCGCTGGGAGGCGCTCATTGGGATTATAATGAGGCTGCTACTATTTTAAAATCTCATCTGTTACCAATAATAAAAGAATTAAAAGCCATAGATCCTGAACAAAGGTGTAACCAGCGGATCGAAAAATTTGGTAAGATGGGCTTCTGGGAAGAGTTGCCTGAATAAACTTTTAAAAATTTAATAAAAATTACATGTCTTTAAGAGATACGCTCCGTGGTACAGGGGTTGCGCTGGTTACTCCATTTTCCGAAAATGGTTCTATAGATTTTAATGCCTTTGAAGGCTTGCTCGAATTTGTAATTCATGGCGGGGTTGAATATGTTATTCCATTAGGTACAACAGGCGAAACGCCAACTTTGGAAAAGGCGGAAAAGCTGGATATCATCAATTTTGTCTTTGAAAAAGTTGCTGACCGTATTCCGGTTGTGGTGGGTGTTGGGGGAAATAACACCAAAGAAGTGTTAAACGACCTGGATACCTTACCATTAGAGAAGGCTGCTGCAATTTTAAGTACTTGCCCCTTTTATAACAAACCTTCGCAGCAAGGCATATTCGAACATTATAAAGCTATTGCTAAAAATAGTCCGAAGCCGGTTATACTATACAATGTACCGGGTCGTACGGGTTGTAATATAACGGCAAAAACCGCGCTGCGCCTGGCCGGCGAAGTGGAAAACGTGGGTGGTATAAAGGAAGCAAGTGGATACATGATACAGTGCATGCACATCCTAAAAGATCGCCCGCAGGATTTTATGGTTTGCAGCGGCGACGACCATGTTGCCCTACCACTGATTGCCGCCGGTATGGATGGCGTTATTAGCGTAGCGGCAAACTGTTTTCCCAAAGACTTTTCTGAAATGATAAGATTTTGCCTGGCAGACGATTTCGCCTCTGCAAGAGGACTTCATTATAAGATGCTGGAGGGTATAGACCTGCTGTTTGCCGAAAATAATCCGGCAGGCGTAAAAGCATTTTTAGCGGAGATGGGTATTATACAAAATTATTTCCGCCTGCCTTTGGTGCCTTTAAGCTCCGATATTCACCTGCAGGTAAAAGAATACCTGAAGGCTTACTCATCCTGATAAAACTTTTCTTAAAAGGTTATGCATTGCCCGGTTTTTGGGTGATGCATTTTTTTTGGTACGATGGTTATAGGGTAACGCACCCAATGCAGTACAAATGTTAGGGAAGGAGAGGTTTATTGTCATTGATATACTTCGCCTAGCATAAAAATGTGCAATAATTTTTTTGAGCCAGAGTGGAGCAATGCTATGAAACAGTCGTTGCTGCCTGCCCCGTCATACTTGCCTATCGTGTGGACACATCTAATTATAAAAAATAATGGAACACGGATAACACGGATAATCTTGATTTTGCCCGGTTCATTTTAATTTCATGCGAATACATAACCAACAAATGGAACCATTTAATTGGGTTTTTTCGGATAATACAGCTTCGCAGTAGGTAAAATCCATTTTATCTTTCCAATCCTTGTCATCTGTGTTCCTTTAATACTTATCTCCACACGGTAGTCATACTTGCGGGGTCGCACTCTTCTACATTTTGTACCCTGTGCAGCAATGCACAATTTTACCCGGCGTGCAGTATAGTTATACCGGGCAGCGGAATTTCTTATCATTCTATTAGCAGGTTGATTAACGCTATTATGCTAATTTCAGCGCATGAAAAAATTTGCCTTATTAGTTATTCTAAGCGGTTTTTTTAACTGCCTGCAGGCGCAGTTTACGCTTCGGATAATGGTTGATAAAGTTGCCACTAAAACAGCCGATGACATTTATGTTTCCGGCTCCTTTAACAATTGGGACCCTAATAACGCAAAGTATAAGCTAAAACCTTTTGGAACTTCGAGAAGAGGAATTGTTTTAAACGATTTGCCATTGGGAAAGGTGCAGTTTAAAATCACCCGCGGATCGTGGGATAAAGTGGAAGTAACTGCTGATGGAAAAGAAATTGAAAACCGGGAAGCCGATATAAATGCCGATCTCACACAAACCATTCAGGTTGCAGGCTGGAAGGATAACTATCCCGATAAGCCAAAACCCAACACCGCATCGCCGCAGGTATCCCTTCTCGATACGGCTTTCTATATGCCGCAGCTACAGCGAAGCCGCCGTATTTGGATCTATCTGCCCAAAAGTTATGCGACCTCTCACAAAAATTACCCGGTCATTTATATGAACGATGGGCAAAATTTGTTTAACGAGCAAACCGCGTCTTTTGGCGAATGGGGGGTGGATGAAACCCTGGATAGCTTGCAGGCCAAAAAAGGCATTGAAAGCATAGTGATTGGTATTGATAATGGCGGAGATAAACGATTAACCGAATACAATCCATACGATAACGCCAAATATGGTAAGGCGGAAGGCAGGCAATATGTGGCATTTATAGCTGAAACGCTAAAGCCTTATATTGATAAGAAATTTAGAACCGTTGCCGACCGGGCACATACTTTTATAGCAGGCAGCAGCATGGGCGGATTGATAAGTATGTATGCCGTAATAGCCTATCCCAAAGTATTTGGAGGAGCAGGTGTATTTTCTCCGTCGTTCGCCTTGGCGCCTGCTATTTACGACGATGCGGTTAAGGCGTCTTTTACAGGGGTAATGCCGGTGTTTTATTTCTATGCCGGCGGGCAGGAGGGGGGCTTAATGGTGCCCGATTTGGATAAGATGGTAAACGTCATCCAAACAAAGGGAGCTTACCAGACACGCCGTATCATGGCCCCTTTGGGTAAACACAACGAAGCAACCTGGCGACGCGAATTCCCCGGGTTTGTGACATTCATTTTACCATAATCAATTTTTATATTGAAAAAGATATTGTTCCTGATAGGGGTCTTTGGTGCCTCCGTTACCCATGCACAGGATGTTGCGTTTGCCCGAAAAGTGGTGGACACACTTACCTCAGAAACCTTCTGGGGACGAGGATATACCAGGCAGGGTATGCAAAAGGCGGCCGGCTATCTCTCTTCGCAGTTTCAACAGTTTGGATTATTACCGCTCAATGCCACGTCTTTCATGCAGCCCTTTTCTTACCCGGTCAATACTTTTCCCGGTGCTATGCAGGTAACTATTAATGGCAAAGCACTGTTGCCTGGGCTTGATTTTATTGTTGGTCAGCAAAGCAGTGGTTACCGTGGCAAGGCACGGTTTCAAATGAAAGACAGCACCCATTTTATTGACGCGGATAGCAGGATTATGATCGAATTAAAGGATAAACTAACCTGGGATGTTTCGCCACAGGCCGATAATTATACTTTGATTGAAGTGGATAAAAAGGCACTTACCTCCTGGCCTTCGACAGGAATAATAAATATTGAAAACAAAGAAGTAAATGATTTTAAAACGGCCAATATAGCCGGATGGATAAAAGGCACCGAAAAGCCTGATTCTTTTATAGTTTTCTGCGCCCATTACGATCATCTAGGGGGCATGGGCAATCAAACCTATTTTCCGGGCGCAAACGACAATGCCAGCGGCATTTCGTTATTGCTGGGATTGGCGCGCTACTACGCGCTGCATCCGCAGCCTTACTCGGTAGCGTTTATCTGTTTTGCCGGTGAAGAAGCGGGCTTGCTGGGATCAAAATATTTTACGGAGAATCCGTTGATCCCGCTAAAAGCCATCCGATTTTTAACAAATATTGACCTGACAGGCACTGGCGACGAAGGTATCACGGTTGTAAATGCAACTGAATATCCCGGGGAGTTTAAATGGTTAAACCAGTTAAATGACGAAGAAAAACTGCTGGTTAAAATTAATGCCCGGGGTAAGGCAGCCAACAGCGACCATTATTGGTTTTCCGAAAAAGGAGTGCCGGCATTTTTCATCTACACCCTGGGCGGTATAAAGGCATATCACGATGTGCTGGATAAAAGCGCCACACTACCCCTAAACGAATATGAAGATTTGTTTAAACTGCTCCTTCAGTTTAATGCAAAACTAATGGGGCGATAAATCCGGCGTTTGACCTTTCTTCTCCCTTCTGGGTTGGGTCGACCAGTCTTCCTCTCTCTTCTCCCCTTTAGGGCAATGTCATTTAGTTAAGGATTATACGGCTCTTCGGTAGTTTGTTAATGTTTGATATTTCCCATGTAATCTCTTAGCCTTTACAACGCGGGGAGACTTCCTTCCAGGCCTTATTGGCTCGGTGTTTCGTTCAAAGGCTTTTTGTAATTTCAACAGCAATTGTTCAGGTTGATTATGTAAAAACAGTTTGATTATATTATGCTTTAATGATGCCCAACTTACATTTCGATTTATACGGTAATTATGCAATCGCTTTTTATTTATTATG
>JBBRCW010000192.1:0-13221 GCA_038204535.1 Chitinophagales bacterium
AAATTGAATATTCGCGACGGTCAGCAATGAAGACGAAAATAATAGCCATCCCCATAAAATCCATCCTGCACCATCATCTTTCTGATCTTGCTTTGCCGCATAAATCATTTGCTGAATGATGGCAAGGCTATCGTGGCCGGTCATTTGTTTTTCTTCTTCATTCATAGGTTATCATTTAATTTTTTGAGGATGATGGGAGGAATTATTCATGCTCTATTACGCATAACCCGCCTCTTGTTTTTGTTTAAAGCGGTTACGCAATAAATGCCCCGGAATAATATAGCTGATTAATATTGCAAAGCCTGCTAAAAGTATCTGGTGAGCATATGGCAGAAAAACTGCAACCGCGGCCAGTAAAAAACAAACAGTGCCGCCATAAACCAATGGTTTAAACCGAAGAAGGGCCCCCGATACCGAAGTGCCTATTCCATAAAATAAAATGTAGAACGGAAAAGAATATTGCCAGCCAATTCTGGCAAAAATTATCGCCAAAATAAAAAACGAACAACCGATAGCCGTCCAAAGATAGCCATTGGCTTCACTTACAAAGGTCTTTACCCTTTGGCGCTTACTGTCGCGGATAATGAAAAGCACATGTATTAAGAGAGCCACCGGTATAATAAACCACGCGTAATAATGATGCCTGTATTCCAATACATCCATCAGTATAAACTGTGTAAGGCAAGCAAGCATGGTTGCCCAACCCCACAACAAAAAATAATGGCTGCCATCGCCCATCGAATTTTTGGTACTTTCTATCATGCTCCTGATGAGCAAAATGCTCTCGGAGGCGTCAAACGTTTTTTCACTTTTTTCCATTGATTGTAATTTGCAAAGCGGCAACGGTAAAGTAACGCAGCCGCTTCTGAATAGTTAATTACATTGATCCAGCATCTCCTTTGCCTGTTTTTTACCCCAATTGGGCGACAAACCATCGACCGGTTTATAGGTTTCAAACAATGCCACTGATTTTGCGAACAATGGTTTTGCGTTGGCCTTTCCGCCGCCAAATTGCTCCGGCATTCCAAATAGCCCCTGGCCTTCCAGGTAATATATCCGTGGATTGCCGGCGTCTAATTTTTTTGCAGAAGCCAGTGCCTGTCCCCCTTGCTGGCCATAAGTCTGCCAGCGGGTCATGGGATCCACAAGCATATGAATAGTGCTTGTCATATTGCGTGCTATAAATATTTCGGCATTATTGGGCGACAAAGCTTCGGCCTGGTCCAGCAGCTTTTCTGCCTGGGTGGCTACTTCATCCTTTTGTTCGTTGGGCACTCCAAAGCCGCGCCAGATTTGCCCGATTGCAGCATAGTAATAGGGCAGCCATTGTGTTTTTTCAGCATTTGCGATGCGCTCAAAATTTGCCGACGCAGCCTGCAGTTCCGGCCCCGTTTTGGCTTCATACAAACTGGTAAGGCTGGTTTCCATGGCACCCTGGTATTTATCGCTCTGCGAAAAACCCGCCATCGACAACAGCAAAATGGTTGATGATAATAGGAACTTTTTCATTTTTCTTTTTTTTATTAGTGATGATTTATTGTTTGTTTAAATGCTCTTTAATTTTTTATACGTAAAAAAATTGTTTCATCCGGCGGCCTATGTTTCAACTCCCCCTTCGGGGGATTAAGGGGGCTACAAATTATTATTAATCGCATCCTGGCTTCTGTCAACCCCCCAACTTAAAAAGCAACCGATAAAAAAGAACTGTTTGGCCGGCGGCGTAACCGCGTCTTTCCTAAGCCCGTTATAAGAATAATTGTAACCATAAATTTGGTTTTGATTGAGCACATTGGTTACACTTGCCACGAGTACAATAAAGGTTTTAGCGTTTTGCTTACCAAGGTTTGGCAACCAGTTTACACTAAAGCCTACATTGTGGTAATCGATGGTTTTTCCCTGGTCGTTTATAATATACTTGTTATCGTTTTGCCTGAACTGAAAGTTATAGTATGGCCGGCCGGTTGCATAGGTATAGGTAAAATTGAAACCGGTTTTAATAGAAGTATAGAATTTTTTGGTGACTACATTCAGCGTATGCGGCGTGGCAAAAGTTGGCTGCAGCTGCCGGGGATAATTTAGAAAATCGCGTTTGGTATCCAGGTACGAGTAGCTAATCCAATAGTCGAGGCCTTTGATCGACTTCTTATCACGCCAGAAAAATTCAATGCCTTTTGCATCGCCTCCCCCGTTATTATTATACCATGGAAAATTCTTTACAAGGTCGTTGTACTTTTTATAATATGCCTCTGCTCTAAAGGTGCGGTCAAGGTCTGTTTTAATATAATTGATTAGATAGTGCGTGGCCTTTGTATACCCAAGATTGGTAGTTTGCAGCAACTGCATGTTTTCAGGTTTCTGGTAAAACGTTCCAAAGGCTGCGCTCATCTGGCCTTTGCCAAGCCTGTAGGCAAGAGAAATACGCGGGGCTACGTTTGGCTTTTTTAAGATAGAAGAGTACTCATATCGTACACCAAGTTTGGCTGCAAGATCATTGGTCACCACCAGTTCCGTTTCGCCAAACACCGCGTTGAAATTATCTTTCAATACTGAAGTAAAATTATTGAAGGTGCTTTTTTGATAGCCATACCAATACTCGCTACCCACCCGCAGCGTACTGATGCCAAACAAACGCTTCTCGAATACCGCTCTAAGTTGGGTTAGATCAGCGCGGTTTTTTAGTTTGAAATTTTTGTCGTCGATAAAAGAAAGGCCGGTAGATTTTGGGTTGTTTTGTTGGTCAACGATCTGTTGATCTATATTGTCAAGGTTATTGCTATAACTGAAGGCCAAATTCATTTTCCAGCCCTTGCCTATGTTTTCGCGCCAGCTAAGGTTGTTGTACCAGTTAAAATTATCCAATTGAAAAGCGTCTTTCAAGGACAGACTGTCAATATCCGGCCTGCGAAGACCCAGCTTTCCGGTACCTATGCTGGTATAATATTTTACCATGCCGCCGCCTTTTGTCTTTATCCTGAAATTGCCATCTACATTGTGAAATTGTGGCGTTAAAAAATAGTCAGGCTTTTGCTTAACCAGTTTAAAATACACATCAAGATTGGTGTACCCATAGTTGATGCCCCAGCTCGATTTTTTCTTTTTATCCAACCCCTGATAACCACCACCCAAAAAAAGCGGCGAGATGGAAGCAGATGCCTGCGATTGATCGGGCAGGTCAATACTTTCGAGCAACAATACAGAACTGAGCGCCTGGCCGTACAAAGCAGAGTACCCGCCAGTGCTAAATACCGTTCCTTTAAATAAAAAAGGTGAGAAACGGCCGCGGCTGGCAATATCGGGTGTACTGGTAAAAAACGGATTATTTACCACCGTACCATCAATGATCTGTTTGGTTTCGTAGCCTGCACCGCCCCTTACAAAAAGCCCTTCCTGCTCGCCCACCTGCTGGGCACCGGGTAAGGTTTTAACTGCGTTGGTAATGTCGCCATTGGCGCCGCCAACTGTAACAATGTCAATATTATTTAAAACGGTAGCAGCTTGTTTTTTATCGCCGGCCGCAAAACTGCCCGCCGTAACGGTTACAGCCCTTAGTATATCTAATTTCTCTTTCAGACTAACATCTATCACAATAGGTGCATTGGCTATGGAGATTTCCTGCTCAACTTCCTTATAGCCAATGCCGGTAAAAAGTAGTACCTGCTTTCCTTTGTCGCCGGTCGAAAAAGAATATTTCCCCAGGCTGTCACTGGTTGCTCCATCATAACTGTCTTTTATGGCAATACTGGCTCCTGTAACCGCATTTCCTTTGTTGTCTTTAATTGTTCCGGAGATTTTAACCTGCGCCTCTAAGTGTAGGGTTAAGGCCAAAAAGCATAAACCTGATAAGAAATATTTCATCATTTAATATTTACAGCACAAACATAAACTGGTTTATTTTATAAACCAAACTATTTTATAAATATTTTTTTTAGATTTTTGAAAATTTTTTTTATTGGAAATGGCAGCACGATCTTCTAATGGCCGGTTTAATGAACCTGATCGTACGAGAGTAAACACACAGGTAAATTTTTTGGTGTATGCTTTACCAGGTGTGCTATCCTTCTGTAAATGCACTTTCATTAATAACGCATCGTTCCTGCTGAAGCGTTTGAATTGCCTCAGACAAACTAAAACTGTCTTTACCCTGGCGGGTCTCTTCTTTAATTTTACTTTTGATATTTCTCCTTCTAATGGCTTCTCTGAAGCGGCGTATATCCGTTTCGGATTCTAATATCAACCCCGGTACAATTAATGGTTTATTATCTTCATCTTTTGCCACCATTGTTACATACGAAGTATTGGTGTGCTTTAATACATCGTTTATTACATTTTCTGATTCTACTCTGATACCTATAACCATTGACGTTTTACCCACATAATTTACGCTTGCCTTAAGTGAAACCAGCTCGCCAACTTCTACCGATTGCAAAAAATCGACTGTATCTATGGAGGCGGTTACACAATAGGCCCTGGCATGTTTACTGGCGCACACATAGGCTACTTTATCTAACAATGAAAGAATTACCCCGCCATGTATCTTACCTCCAAAGTTGGCATATGTGGGCACCATAAGTTCAGAATCTTTGACCGATTTAAAATGCGGGTGGCTCATATATTAATTATTTTTAAAATTTCTGTGGCGCTGGTAAAGCGTTTGCATTTTATAAGTAAATAATGAAATTAAAATCATAGTTCAATAGCGTATAGAACGATGAACGAAATGCGACGCAACAATGATTAATGAAAGATAAAATGCCCGTATCAAAAAACACAACACCATCTAAAAAATAAGACGGCTGCGAATATTTCGCAGCCGTCTTTTTATATAAATTAAAGGACACTCTTACTTTTTATAAGTAGCGATGATACTTTTTGCCATTTCTGTCATTTTAGTCAAACCTTCTTCGGGCAGGTTACCTTTTTTAAACTCGGCCAACAGATCACGATGTTTGTTTTCCATTTCAACCAGAAAGTGGGCTTCAAACTCTTTTACTCTTTTAACCGGCAAATCGCGCAACAAACCTTGTGTACCCAGGTAGATAATAGCCACCTGCTTTTCAACGCTCATTGGTGAGTACTGGTTCTGCTTCAATATCTCCACGTTACGGGCACCTTTGTCAATAACCGATTTTGTAGCAGGGTCCAGATCACCACCAAACTTAGAGAATGCTTCCAGCTCGCGGTAAAGCGCCTGGTCTAATTTTAATGTTCCGGATACCTTCTTCATCGATTTTATCTGGGCATTACCACCCACACGACTTACAGAAATACCCACGTTGATTGCCGGACGAATGCCTGCGTTAAACAGATTTCCTTCAAGGAATATCTGCCCGTCGGTAATAGAAATTACGTTTGTGGGAATATATGCAGAAACGTCTCCGGCCTGTGTTTCGATAATCGGCAGGGCCGTTAACGAACCGCCACCTTTTACCAGGTGCCTGATTGATTCAGGAAGGTCGTTCATTTTCTGAGCGATCTCATCTTTAGAGATAACCTTTGCTGCTCTTTCCAGCAAACGGCTGTGCAAATAAAATACATCACCAGGGTAAGCTTCACGTCCCGGAGGCCTTCTTAACAACAACGATACTTCGCGGTAAGCTACGGCTTGCTTAGATAAGTCATCATAAATGATTAAAGCCGGCCGGCCGGTATCCCTGAAAAATTCGCCAATAGCCGCACCAGCAAAAGGCGCATAGAACTGCTGAGGTGCAGGATCGGAAGCTGAAGCAGCAACGATAGTGGTATAAGCCATCGCGCCATGCTCTTCCAGGGTTTTCATAACACCTGCAATGGTACTGGCTTTTTGACCAATAGCTACGTATATACAATACACAGGCTTACCCGCGTCGTAAAACTCTTTTTGATTGATAATGGTATCGATACAAATGGCCGATTTACCAGTCTGGCGGTCGCCAATTACCAGCTCACGCTGTCCGCGACCAATAGGTATCATTGCGTCGATGGCCTTTATACCGGTTTGCAATGGTTCTTTTACCGGCTCTCTAAAAATTACACCAGGCGCCTTACGCTCCAGCGGCATTTCGTACAACTCGCCGGCAATGGGACCTTTACCATCAATGGGTTCGCCCAGCATGTTAATAACACGTCCGCTTAAACCATTACCCACTTTAATACTGGCAATTTTACCGGTACGGCGGGCAATAGAACCTTCTTTAATTTCGTTTGGGTCGCCCATTAATACTACACCCACATTATCTTCTTCAAGGTTTAATGCAATGGCTTTTACACCGTTCTCAAACTCAACCAGCTCACCGCTTCTTACATTGTTTAAACCATAAATGCGGGCGATACCATCACCTACCTGCAATACAGTTCCCACCTCTTCGAGATCGGCAGAGGCATTAAAATTGCTTAGCTGTTGCCTTAATATCGCTGAAATCTCATCTGGCTTTATATCAACCATATTTCTAAATTTATTGCCCCTGCCCGCCGCTGCGGTTTAAGGGAGTTTTTGAAAAATAATACCTAAAAATCAATTTGTATAATCTATATCTACGTTATCTGCGTTCCATCGCCCACTGTATCTATCCCCGCTCTGCCGCCGGTTTAATACCTCTATCTTATTTTCTGAACAAAGATGTTTTCGTCAAACTGCTTTTTCACATCACGTAAATCGCGGCGAACACTGCCATCCACCAGGTTATTATTGTATTCCAAAATAAAACCGCCGATTAATTCCTCTTTTACTACTGCTTCCAGCTCAATGTGCTTAATTGGCGTATCGCGCATGATTTTATTCTTAATGGCAGTCTTCAATTCTTCGCTCACTGGTATTGCAGTGGTCAGTTTTATTTTATGAATGCCTTTTATCTCGTTGTACTGGTCTATAAAGGCTTCTACAATCTCAGGCAATACCTTCTCGCGGCCTTTGCTTATCAACAGCGCGTTGAAAGTGGCAGTAAGTTTACTAATCTTACCAGTGGTAACGGCGGTTATCGCTCTCTCTTTGGTTGATATTGGTATTACAGGACTTTGCAGCAAATTGTAAAATGGCCTGCTGACCTTTATAACAGCCTGCAAATATTGCATGTCGTTATACACCGCTTCCAGTTCGTTTCTTTCAACAGAAAGATCGATCAAACTTTTTGCATACCTGCCTGCTAAACGAGGGTTGTTCATTGGCCTTCTTTATCCCCCCAAAGGAGGAAATTTTGAATAATGTTTTTTGAACCTTTTCTCCTTCCTTTTAAAGGGCTGAGGCAGTATTAATTAAGCGTTACGCCTTCCGCCAGTTCTTTTATAAACTTTTCCTGGGCCGGCTTGTCGGCAAGTTCGCGGCGCAATACTTTTTCGGCTACTTCAATTACCATAAAACCCACCTGGTTTTTTACATCGGTCAGGGCAGCATTTTTCTGTTGCACAATGGCCGACTGCGCTTCTGCCACAATGCGATCAAATTCTGTCCTGGCCTTTTCCTTGGCTACGGCGATCATTTTGTCAGACTCCTCTTTGGCCTCTTTAATGATCTTCGCCCTTTCTTCGCGGGCTTCTGCCAGCACCGCCTCATTCTCACTCTTTAAAGCAAGCATTTCAGCCTTCATTGTATCGGCCGAAGCAATTGAAGCAGCGATGCCGGTTTCTCTTTCATTCAAAGATTCAAGAATGGGTTTCCAGGCAAATTTCTTTAGTATAAATAATACGACTAAAAAAGCCAGCAACGTCCAGAATACCAATCCTAAGCCAGGTAATAAGAGTTCCATAATTAAGCCCCTCCAACTTCCCTGACGGGAAGCGTATTTTAGATTTTATTTAATTTTCATTTCCATAAGCCCGTTTTGGGGCTTGGGTTAGAATTACTGCACCCGCCGCCCTGTGCATTAGATGCAGTAATTAGCTTGTGCCAACTGCCCAATAACGCTCCTTCTTCTTCACTCGCCCTTGCAGGGAGTTCCGATAGCTTTCGGAAGGGATGAGGGTTACTTTAAAACAGCCAGGATACCTGCGATAACCGCGAAAAGGGCAACACCCTCTACAAACGCAGCAGTCAGGATCATGTTAGCACGAATGTCGTTAGATGCTTCGGGTTGACGTGCAATAGATTCAACTGCACCTCTACCAATTTGGCCAATACCGATACCGGCACCAATGGCGGCTAAACCAGCACCAATTGCTCCACCTAGGTGAGAAATTGAATTAGGACCGATTTCCAACAGAATGTTCATTAAAGACATGTTGTTTGTTTTTGTTTATGAAGAAAAATTTATAATGCGAATTCTTTTTCTGAACCATTAGATGGCAGATGCGGATCGTTGCGGCCATCAGCATGCGCGTGCCCGGTTTCAAATGCCTGGCCAATAAACACTGCAGTCAGATTGGTAAAAATGAATGCCTGGATAAAAGCCACTAAAATCTCAATAAAGTAAATGAAAACAGTAAATGCAATTGAAACCGGCGTGAAACCAATGCCGGCAACCTTGCTCATTGCGCCAAATATGAATATAAGCGAGATGAAGCAAATGATTACAATGTGCCCCGCCACCATATTGGCGAAAAGACGTATCATTAATGCAAGGGGCTTTATAAATATACCGGCAAATTCAACGGGTATTAAAATGATTTTTACAAAGAGAGGAACGCCCGGAGGCCAGAAAATGTGACCCCAGAAGTGGCTATTGGTACTAAACAATATGACCAGCATTGAAATTAAAGCCAATACCAAAGTAAAAGAAATATTGCCGGTAACATTAGCCGAACCCGGTATTAAGCCTACCAGGTTATTGATTAAAATAAAAAAGAATACCGACAGCAGGTAAGGCATGTACTGCTCATATTTACGTCCAAGGTTGGGTTTTCCTACTTCATCCCTTACAAAAGTAATAACCGGCTCTACGGCGTTCTGAAAACCGCTGGGCGCAACCCTGTGGCCGTTCTTTTTGTACTTTTTGGCAACGTTTGTCATAATTACTATCAGCAAAATAACCGCGATAAACATTTGAACCACATTACGGGTAAGCGAAAAATCGTATGCCTGAACGGTTTCATCATGAGAGCCATCGGCATTTACCGGCACAATATCTTTCCCCTCCAACTTGTAGCCTTCGTGAATTGCATGACCATGCTCCAGTTTAGATGAGCTAAAAATTGACAGGCCACGTTGGGGAGAATAAAGGATTACCGGCAGCGGAAGGGAAACAGGGTGCCCTCCAATTTCGGCGATATGAAACTCATGATTATCCAGTATGTGTTCCATGATTACCTTGGCGGCATCAATTTTTTCTTCAGCGGCTTCACCAGCAGATTCCGTCTTTTCTTCTTGATTTTCGGCTTCGTGCTGAGAAAATGCATTTGTTGAAAAAAGCACCAGAAAGAAGCTGAAAGCCGCTACCAATAAAGATTTTGTGCTGTTAAACGCCATACCTTTTTTCAATTTTGGCGCAAAGATAAGGGTCTGACACATAAAATATGAATTTGATAAAAGGAAAATATGAAAGGTTTGTTCAGACTTTTTGATCGTGCCACGCCTTTTTGGTAATACAACACTGATTTTGCGCTTTCCCCATTCGCAAAGGTTGTTTTGTGGCGTAACAACAAGTTTTTAATATTGCGATGCCGGTGTTTTTGAGTAAATTTGTAAGCCTCAATTATGATAAATAAGCCCGACATACGATCATCATTATTATGGGAATATGACCTGGAAACCTTCAATTGGGAGCGGTCTTATAAAATTGTGATTGAAAGGGTGGTACAAAGAGGTAACCTTGAAGAATGGAGAGAGATTTACCATTTTTACAAAACTCAAAAAATTATAGAAACCGTTGAATGGTCTAAACAATTAGATTTAAGAGACAAGAATTTTGCTCACTTATTTTTAAAATCCGATTTATTGCATGCTGCATAAAGAACCGTTCATCGTGTCTCCTGAAACCATTGTGTTAATTCGGGAATTGCAGACCCTGGCCGAATTGAAGGAATTCTACCTGGTTGGCGGCACTTCTTTGGCCTTGCAGTTGGGCCATCGCAATTCGATCGATATCGATCTGTTTACGCAAAACGATTTTGAAACAAAAGTTCTGATTTCGACTCTTCTGCAAAGATTTCATGATTGTATTATTGATTATGAAGGAAGGCAGACCTGTTTATCAGTCATCAACAGCATTAAGGTCGATTTCATTTCTCATCCTTTTCCGCTAATTAAACCGCCCATAACCGAAGAAGGCATCACTTTTCTGTCGATGGAAGACATTAGCGCAATGAAACTGCATGCGATTGTTAACAGCGGGCAGCGCTTAAAAGACTTTATAGACATCTATTTTTTGCTGGAGCGCTTTTCAATTAAGCAAATGCTGCAGTTTTATGAAGCTAAATATGAAAGAACCAATCCGTTGATCGCCTTGAAAGCGCTTACTTTCTTCGGCGATATTGACGAAACCATTGATCCGCCTAAAATGAAAAAGCGGATTTCTCTTGACAAGATCAAAACACGCATCCACCAGGCGGTCGATCACTCAAATAAGATTTTCAAATAATAATCCATCCTTTTGCCTAAACAAAAACGCCTTTTTGTTTTTCGAACTGCATGTTGTGCAATTTCGCGTAATGGCCGCCGCTCATCAGCAACTCATCATGTGTTCCCATTTCCTTAATTTCTCCTTTATCCAGTACAATAATCTTATCTGCTTTTCTTATGGTTGACAAACGGTGTGCGATCACTATGGAAGTACGATCGGATATAAGCGTATCGATTGCGTGTTGGATGAGGGCCTCACTCTCTGTATCAATAGAAGATGTTGCCTCATCCAATATTAAAATAGCGGGATTGTATAAAAGCGCCCTGATAAAACTCAGCAATTGCCGTTGTCCCAGGCTAAGCGTGTTGCCCCGTTCCATAACGTTGTAATCGTAATTACCTGGCAATTGCATGATAAAGTCGTGTACACCAATCATTTTCGCCGCTTTTATAACCTGTTCCCTCGAAATTTCGGGATTACGAAGGGTGATATTGTCGAGCACCGTACCCGAAAAAAGAAACACATCCTGCAAAACCACTCCTATCCTATTTCTTAAAACGTCTAATTTATATTGGTTAATGTTTTGGTCGTCCACAATAATTTCGCCCTCCTGTACCTGGTATAAGCGGTTTAACAGGCTAATGATAGATGTTTTTCCGCTGCCGGTTTGCCCGACCAGGGCCACCGTTTCGCCTGCATTCACGGTAAAAGAAATGTTCTTTAAAACATAATTGTCTTCTATATAAGCAAACGAAACATCCCTGAATTCCACTTTTCCCTCAATTGTTGCAGGCTCATAAGTGCCCATGTCAGCCATTACATCGGTATTATCCAGCACCTTAAAAACCCTTTCGCTGCTCACCATCCCCATTTGTATTACATTAAACTTATCGGCAATTACCCGCAAAGGCCTGAAAATCTGGTTGAGGTACAATATGAACGCCACCAGCAAACCGGCATCTAATTGGTTACCGGCAATGTACCAAACCAAAAGCCCCATGCTTAATGCCAGCACAACCTCCACTACCGGAAAAAAGACGGAATAAGCGAAAATTGCCCTTATGTTGGCATTGCGGTGGTCTTTATTGATTTTCCGAAATTTATTGTACTCCCGTTCTTCGGCTGCAAAGGCCTGTACAATCTGCATACCCGTTATATGCTCTTGTATAAACGCATTTAAACTAGCAACGGCATTCCTGACATTTATAAACGATTTGTTAACACTTTCTTTAAAATAATACGTGGCTACGATCATTATAGGAAAAGGAATGATGCTGATTAAAGTAAGCCGCCAGTCGATCCAAAACATGGTAGCCAGCGTTAAAATAATAGCCAGCAGATCCGCCACGATCGGTATCAATCCATCCGCAAAAATATCGTTGATGCTTTCTATATCGTTTATGGTCCGGGTAGTGAGTGTTCCGATCGGCGTTTTATCAAATTGGCTTAAGTTCAGGCTCATTATCTTTTTATAGACCGTTACCCGCAGATCCTTTACTACATTTTGCCCCAATAACGCCGTCACAAACGAAAAAATAAACCTGAAGGCCGTTTCAATAAAAATAAAAACAACCTGGAAAATCGTGATTGCGATGATAAAACGGGTAACGTCGGATAAATCGGCATTTAGCAAAACCAGTTTAAGCCATGCCGGCAGGTGAACGCTTTTGCCTGTTGCGGCATCAATGGTTAATTGTATAAGGTAAGGCCTTACAGGCGCAAAAATTGCCAGCACAATGGAAAGAGAAATACTCAGGTAAAACTTGCTCTTATAAGGCTTTACGAACTGGAAAACCCTCTTGAGCAGAGAAATATCCAGGTTTTTCTTTTTAGCAGCTTTGGACATAGAATTGCAAAAGTAACGTCTATAGCCTTTGGTGAAAAATGAAAAAGGTTAATAAAACCCTTGATTACAGACCCGGTAAACAGCGACTATTTCAGTTTGTTTAATCTTACGAAATACAATTAGCCGCAATTCTATCAGCGTAGTCAGGTTGAATTGGCGACGAAGGTTTTGCCGTTATTTTCCTTTACCAGTGAAGATGATTCTAAATGTATGGATCATGATCTTAAAATCGAGCAGCAACGAAATGTTTTCAATATAGACCAGGTCATATTCCATCCGCTCAATCATTTCATGTAACGATGAGGCATACCCGAATTGCACCATACCCCATGAGGTCAGGCCGGGCTTTACTTTCAGCAGGTATTTATAGTAGGGATTGATTTCTATTACCTGGTCTATATAAAACTTTCTTTCGGGCCTTGGACCCACCAGGCTCATATCTCCTTTTACAATATTAAAGAGTTGCGGCAATTCATCTAATCGCCACTTGCGCATAAACCGCCCCCAGTTGGTTACGCGGCTATCAAGGTCAGACGATAAGGCCGGCCCGTCTTTTTCGGCATCGGCTATCATACTTCTGAATTTGTATATTGAAAATGGCTTGCCTTTGAAACCAATGCGTTTTTGCGAATAAAAAACCGGTCCGGGCGATGAAAGCCAGGTCCGCAAAATTATAAACAAAAACAAGGGGCACAATAGAATTAGTCCTACAAAAGACAAAACCACATCCAGCGAACGTTTAATATTTTGCTGCCACAGCGGCATTAGACCCGTATGAATATCAATGAGCATGGCCCCCAAAACATTACTGGCTTTAACCGAACCGGCTAAAATATCCAGCTTATTGGGAACCATTTTAACTTCCACATCCTTTTCGCTAAGCCTGCTCAAGATTTCTTCCTTTAGGTA
>JBBRCW010000193.1:0-13216 GCA_038204535.1 Chitinophagales bacterium
TCCATAGAGGCATCTATACCCTTATTATACCAGTCAGATACAGCCGCATCGCCACCAGTTATCCATCCTCGAAGGGCGGCCTCTGCCATAGTGAAACACATCTGCGCATATGTAGTTATTTGTAAGGGTGCATTCTGTGCATAAATAGCTCTTCCTAAAAGACTGTAATCAGTTAAATCGAAGGTCTTGTTCTTACCATAAGGAATACCTTCAAATGTCCCAGTGTTGATGGCAGTTCTGGCAAAAATCGGTGTGCGTGGGTCATTAAAGGCTACCAACTTATCAATCATTGTATTGCTCACTCCATAATCATATCGTCCCCCACGTACATAGTTTGTAAACCAAGGTGATTCGAAATTCACATTAGCCAGATATTTGAATATAGCATTGTCTGAATTAGCGCTCAGAATACCCGCTCCAACAGCCTCGGCAAATGCCTGCTTAGCAACTTCAACATCCTCGGTTTTTGCCATTCTTAAGGCCACAATAGCTCTCAACGAATTTGCCCAACGTTTCCATTTTGTAGCGTTGCCATCAAACAATGGATCGTTTGGCAAACCAGCGGTAATTTGTAAAGGAGCTTCTTTTAACTCCTTAAGTAAATCGTTGTAAATAAACTTTTGCGAATCAAATTTCGGCTTGGAGTTGGCCGTTCCCTTCAGCGCCTCTGTATAAGGTACAGCTCCCCATCTATCGGTAATGTGTAACATCAAAAACGCTTTCATAATACGTGCGTGCCCAAGTTGATTATTGTTACTTCCATTGTCTGTAACATACTTTTTCCCCCTTGTCTCGGGGTCAGTATTCAGGTTAATGATGGTTTGCAGATCCATCAATGGCGCTGCATAGATTGGATCGTAACTATATATTTTGTTGAAATACCTGGATTCTTGCGTGTATACAAACTCTGCCATATGCTGTGTGTAAAGCAGCGCATCTGCTGAGTGAATACCAACGATATTTGTTACGGCACCCCCAAATAATAGTTTAGTACTTGGAATTGGTGAAGCATTTGGATTTATATTTAAATCGCCGAAATCCTTTTTACATGCAGTTAACATACTGATGACTAAAAGACAAATGCTTAGATATTTTAAAATACTTGTTTTCATCAAAAAATAATTTAAATTTTAAAAAGTAATTTTGAGGTTGACACCTAACGATCGGGTTCCTGGCAATTGTCCACCTTCTAACCAGGACTGCTCAAGCTCAGATGGATCAATCCCCTTTACTTTACTAGAGATAAGCCATAAATTTTGGCCAACTACTGAAAAATTCATTGCGTTTATAGGTAGTTTTCCGAAAACTGTTTTGGGAATATTAATGCCTAGTGAAAGCTCTCTCAACTTCACATATGATGCATCGTACATCCAATTTTCCCAAACCGAAAACAAGGCACCTTCATATAAGTCCTTAGTTTCCACATAAACAGTATTGGGTTTACCTGTTGCTCCATTCACACCATCCAATATTACTCCACCGCCATCAGCCACAGGGTCTCTTTTGGGTTTTCCTTTATCGTTCAATCCAGCTGTTTCTTCAGCAAGACCAGAATAAGCATTGAACATTTTTGTTGTAGAGATAAACTTTCCGCCTTTTTGGAAATCAAGTGAAAGATTTACAAAGAAATTTTTATAGGTGAACGCTGTAGAAGCACCACCAGTGAATTTGGGAAGTATGTTGCCTAGCTCCATATTGTCTTCCGTCATATAAAACCCGTCGTCGTCTATCATCCTTCTGCCGTTCGCATCTTTCTTAATACCATTGCCAATTATTTGTCCATAGGGCTTTCCAATTTTAGCATTCAGCGATACAGCAGGCGAACCTACAAAACCAAATGCGATGTTGGAGCCGTCTAATGCCGTTTGAATATTGTCAATTCCATTCGCTAGTTCCACAACCTTGTTCTTATTTATTCCGAGGTTGAAGTCCACATCCCAATTAACTGTTTTCGTTTTTATAGGGGTTACTCCCAACGTAAATTCATAACCAAAATTTTGAATATTTCCTGCATTGATAAGCTGTTGCAGATACCCAGTAGAACCCGGCACGCTTACCGGAAGAATCTGTCCTTTTGCTTCCCGGAAATAATAATTAAAATCGGTCCGTATCCTATTTTTGAAAAACTGTAACTCTGTACCAATTTCGTAACTCGTACTCAGGGTTGGCTTTAACAACTCATTTGGTTTTGTATTAGGAACCGACTGTACAGAGTATGTAACTGAACCAGAACCTACCGGCTTCACATAATTGTTACCGAGTTGATAGGATTCATAGATACTATATGGAGCCACATCTGTTCCCACTTTGGCAACGGAAGCCCTCAATTTTCCGAAAGAAAGAATTTCATTATTCTTTAGTAATTCAGAGAAAACAAAGGAGGAGGAAATTCCGCCGTAAGTATAAGAGTTGTTATCTTTTGGCAGTGTTGAAGAAATATCATTTCTAATGTTTACATCCAAAAACACTAAATTTTTATACCCTATAGATGTATAACCATAAACGCTGTGAACCTTACGCTTACTGTAAAAGTTACTAGCGTTTTTTTCATTGAGTGAGTTGCTCAAATTATACACGTTTGGAATTATAAAACCACCACTGGTTGATGCAGCAGCATTATTATTTGTTTGCTCCATTTTTTCGCTGAACAAAGAAGTCTTCCAGGTAAATTGATTGAATTTTTTATTGTATTCTAATTCTCCTAAAAAATTAGTTTCCCTGAAGTTGCTTTCCTGTACCCTAAATGTGGGTGTGTTAAGGGTGAAGGAAGCTACTCTACCATTAGCATTGGCATTAGTAAAATTCCCCCTCGCTATTACGGTTGCTTTTAAGCCATCCGCAATTTTGTAGCTTGCAGTTACTGCCCCAAACAAGCGCTGGATGTAAGTATTAGAAGTATTTTCATAAGCCTCCGTAAACGGATTGTCCCAATATTTGGCTCCAACATTTAGAGGGCTTGATATATTCCAGCTTGTAAATGAGCCATCCGGCCTCTTGTATCTTCTAAGCTTATCAATTTCTATATTGCGGTGAAACCATTGGTTAAATGACCCTGTAGTTTGAGTACCGTAACCCTCTGCCGGGATATTAAACTGGTGCTCGTATACATAATTTACAGTTGAGGCAATTGTAATGTTGTTGGTAATGTTGAAATCATTGGTAAACGTTACCCAGTTTTTTTGCAGTCGGCTGTTAGGCACTACTCCTGATCTTGTAATATTGGTTAAAGACACACGTGTATTGGCATCACTTGTAACTTTAGAAAATGCAACACTTGTATTGTTGTTAATACCTGTATTGAAAAAGTTTTTTACATTATTAGGTTGTGCTGCAAATGGTTTTAGCTGCCCGAATTCAGCGTCTGTAGAGTCCCATGCGTACCAAGGTGCATGTAATGTTCCATCCATTTTTGGTCCCCAACTTTCGTCTACATCATACCTATAATACTTGGCACCATTTAAAGGCGCTAAATTGGCTGGCATGGTAGCGGGATTGTAATTAAAAGTTAACCAGTTCTGTGAGCTCCCACCGCCATATTCATTCTGATAATTGGGTAAAATATACACCTGCTCAAATACAGAAGCATGGCTGAACTCAACACCCAAACCTCTCTTTTTTCCTTTTTTAGTTGTAATAATGATCGCTCCCTCAGACCCCCGCTGACCGTATAACGCAGAAGCCGCAGGTCCCTTTAATACATTGAGTGATTCTACATCATCCGGATTCACTCCGTTGGCATTTGTAATTACACCATCTACCACATAAATAGGATTTCCACCACCAAGTGTGTTGATGCCCCTGAGCCGAATGGAAGATGTTCCAAACTTTGCTCCCGAACCACCACGGATTTGAGTGCCGGCAATTTTACCGGCAATGGCCGTATTGATATCCGCCAGCTTAGTGGTAGTAATTTTCTCTGCGGAGAGTTGTTGTGTAGCATAACCAACAGACCGCTTTGTTCTGTTTACACCCAAAGCCGTTGTAACTACAACTTCAGTTAAATTCTTATCATTACTTCTTAAGACAACATCCCAGGGATGTGGACTATTTCCCAATAACTCTACAGAATGATAACCTTCTGCAGAAAAAATCAAGACTGTTTCGTCAAAAATATTTGAGATAGAAAAACGCCCTTGAGCATCAGCCGCTACGCCGTTATTTTGTCCTTTAACCGTAATGGAAGCATAGCTTATTGGTTTGCCACTTTCGTCAGCAATCTTGCCGGTAATTTCTTTTTGTGCACTTACCCTCACACTTAGCAGCAGTAGCACAAAGCATAGTAATACATTTCTCATAATAGATTGTTTTGGTTTACTCAATATTCATATACCATAACCTGAATCTGGACTTCCATTAAAATTCATTTACTGCAGAAAATGAATCCGACAAAAGATCAAAAGATTATGCTACAATTCTCTTATTTGAAGAGTCAAATAAAATTGCCACAGGGCAAGGTTACATGCCATCTAAACACACTTCAATTAATGCAAGGTGATTTCAAAAAAAAGGATTGCTGTAATTAGAAAACAAAACTATCTTGAATAAGAATAACAATATTTGACCTACATCAAATCTTCATTTTTTTTCTTATTCGGCTTAAGCGTTCTAAAGTAATGCCCAGGTAAGAGGCAATGAGTGAAAGTGGAATTTGTTTTATTTTCTCTGGCTGCTGCTGAAGTAAATTGTGATATCGTTGTTCCGCTGTTAATGACAGAGAAGCAATTAACTGCGTCTCTAGAAAAATAGCATAATGGTGTAAAATATTGCAAACGATTTTAAAATATTCTTGCCCACCGGCCTCTTTTTTAATGATATCAATGTCGCAAACCAATACTTCACTATCTATTACAGCCTCTACATCTAAATTGTTAGGAAAGTTATTGAGCAACGCTGCGGGGCAACATTCAATGTCATCTTCAAAAGTAAATGCAAGTATATAATTTTTATGGGGTGTTTTTGCAACTGTTTTAAAAGCTCCCTTTCTAATGTAATAAAAAGCAGAAGCATGTGAGCCTTTCCTGATAATCAGCTTTCCTTTGGGTACAATTTTACGCTTACCTATCTTTTCTATGAGCGCATAAAAGTTTTTGTAATCTGGCTGATTTGAGCCACTAAGTTCAAGATCCGGGGAAAACATGAGATTGACAAAGTTTTGATAACAAACAAAATTGTATGCTGTGTAAAGATAGGCATACTTAATGCCGCAAGGGAGCACTTACTGTCTGGCTGATTATAAACTGTTATTTCAATCTTTGTCGCTTCCTTCGTTTTCAGCATTTGATTTCCAACATCCTTTAGTACACTTCCATTGAAAGCACAAGTGATACCGGCAGAATATCAATAAGACAAAGAAAATATTAATTCACCTTTTTTTAGGAATTGAAAGTGACTTCCAATCTCTATCAACAAGCATTTTGCCAATATAAACCATTTGTCCGATGTGATATGAGTAATGGGCTAACTGTCTGTCAATGGCATCAATGACGGTATGTTCTTGATTTCTAATAGTTATAACCTTTGGCAAATCGTCGTTTGTTAAACTGTCAAGAGCACTAAATAAGTAATCCCATCCTTCTTCCCATATCTTGATCAGGGTTGGCCTGTCTGCAATCCATGGTTCAAATTCAGCATCACGTTGCCGCCATGGCTTTTCGCCATCGGTAGTTAAGAAATCTGTCCAACGTGAACGCATATTTCCCCACAAGTGCTGCACGATCATTGCTATACTATTGCATTCTTCATTAAATTGATAAAAGAGCTGATCATCACTTAATTGAAGGAATGTTTTTTCCGCTATTTCTTTATACGACAAGAATTGTTTTTTAGCTGCTGCTATAAAATTGGTCGTCATTGTTTATCCTTAAAATTAGTGAATACGTTATGGTTTAAAATCAATTTAGATTTCTATAGATTAGATCAGTTACACTTTCAGTTTTGTCGCCAAACATCCCTTCTATCCAATTTTTTGGCAAAGTGAGTTTTTCTAAAATTAAAAATAGTGCAAATCCTTCGTCCTGTGACCACCAGCTTCCGCCACGTCTTACCCCGTCGATTGCAATCTCCTTTTTCAGATTTCCACCCTTGGGGTGTGTCAACCACAAAAACATTGAATATTGACCAAGTCCTTCCATTGTAAGAAAGAAATTATCAATTTCTTTAAAATTCTTAAACTCCCCCCTAAAATATTTAGCTTGTCGTTCATTAATCATTGACAAACCTTTTGCTATGGTAACCAGGTCAAACATGTTATTCTTTATAGAACTATTAAAAAACTCAATTTCTTTATTATAACATCTTAAGTAGCCCGTGTCTTTTGAAAAGATATTTTGAACAATGTCATCGTTAAAATCAATCTTCAATTTATTTTGCTTTTCAAACTCCGTTATTTTTTTTCCAAAATTTTGCATTTGTTGAGAGTGAGAGAATTCGTGAAGAAAAACTCCCGTAATAAGATTATCTATTCCCAGTTCTTTACTTAGCACTCCTGCTTGCTTCCAAAAACCTGGCAATGGCATTACGAAAAATGGTTTTCCCTGCTCCGCACTCTGCGCTGCAAATGACATTAAGCCTACAGGAAGAACCGTTTTGTCTGGAAGTATGAGTGAATCATTATGTAATTTCCGCTTCCATTGGAATTTCAAATTCATAAAATTATTACCTTTAATCGTGTAGTCAACCTGAATATTTTGAGCTGACGTTGAGTATATATATTTATCATCGAAAAACACAAAATCAACTGGCCGTAATTTTTCAATTAGATAGATCTGCTTACTAATCAATTCCCAAGCGGAAAACCACTTTTTTGTTGCTTTGTAGAATGCCAAATCTCTTTCTTTATCATCTTTCACTTGCTGACCGAAGACGGATGAGCTCAAACAGATGAATACTGATATGTAAATTATCCTTTTCATTGAAACATATTCTTTTGCGATGGCTGTGTAAATTGTTTTACACATGATAGATGAATTAACATTCTAAGTGTTTACATTTTCAGATCAGTTATCTTTTCAAAATGATTGCTTTTCTTTCTTAAACCGTCTTGAAAAAGAATGCTTAACAGGACAAAAATTAATAAGAAATTATACTCCCACCCATTCCTTCCCCCACCCACTACAAAAAAGCCTTCTTGATAATGCACCAATACAATACCCATCACCAACATAAAGATGGTTACAATTGCAGGCCACTTTATAAACCTGTTTACCAACAAACAAATTGCACAAAGTATATGAGATATCTTTAAAAACCATGCAATATAAACACCAAATGGTGCAAAGCCAATGGCATTCAAATAAAGGTTTCCAAAATCATTTACACCGTTATTAAACATACCGCCAATACCATGTATAAATAAAATGATGGCCATAGGAAAACGAAGCAGGAAATTGTTGTTGAAGATTTTCATTTTTTATTTTTAAATTTTAACGAGATATCGTTGATGCAGGTGGTCAACTTGCCAAAGGGTGTTTCTATTTTTGATATACTCTTCCACTAAGAGATGCTTCAAGCATACTAAAACTGCCTCCCTTCATCCAAATTGTATTTTTTTTAACCGTAAGAGGTACGTGCTTCCTGGCCTTATAAAGTATTGTAACCACAATGGCCAGCAATACAGTGATTCCTCTAAAGATATTAAAGTACATACCTCCCAGGGCACTATCAGTTGCAGAAAATATCAGTGCTGCTAAATTCATAAACAGATGAAGAAAAACCGGCACCCAAATATTGTAATTCCATTCTGCATAGAGCCAGGCAAATAGAATTCCGGCTAAGAAGGTGATACCAAAAATACCTACAGACTCCATCAATTCCCGGCTTTGGTAAAGGTGAATGAAACCGAACAACAAAGCCCCTAGTATAACTGAAGGAAGAAATCCAAACCTGGAAAAACGAAATACCTGACCAAAAAGAAAAGCCCTAAAAAACAATTCTTCAAAAAAAGCGGCTGCAATTACTTTTATAAGTATGTCGTCTGCGCTTACAGCACTATCAAAGTCGAAGAAAAATGCATAGCCCACAAACATAGGCAGCGTTAAAAAGAGCGAAACCAGCATGCCGGTAACAAAAGATCTGCTCATACCTAAACTATCTGCTATTTTGCGAAAGCCATGGAGCATAATAACAGCAAGATAAATAGGAATGCCAGAAACTAAATAAGCCACTAAATGACTTACTCCGCCCATTTTAATAAACCCATTGATAAAATTGCGAAAACTGCGAAAATACAGTTCATCCAAAAGATAATAAATACCGAACGCCAGATAGGTAACCAAAACCACTTTTACAGCTTTACTCATAATGATATATTTTATCAGGTTGTTTTTAAGTAAACTCAGAAAGTATTCTGAAGTCGCCTTTTTATCCTACCAAGCTATTTTTCTACCAGCCATCAGCAAGTTCAATTCACACATCCACCGCCTTTAAAGTAACAAAACTATGGCTCACTTAGATCGGATATGGCCGTCGGGGTTATATTAAAATCTGGCCACACTTGACGGATCCGCTAGTTGTTCGTTCGCTTTTGTTCTGCTATTATGCAGTCGATAAAATCATTGACGCACTGCTCTTTTAATTCAGCATATATTTTTCTATCCTCCCCTGCTCTTTCTGCCAGATCGTACTTCATCTGTTGATACTTTTGTTTGGCCCAATCATTATTCCTCAAAAAGTTCCGGAATAAAATATGTCTTTCTAATGCTTTACTATCTGCCGAACAAATATAAAGATGATGCTTTACTGTATTTAACACTGCCCATGTTCCCTGTCCGTTCCTCTTAAAAACCTCCCTGTCTTCAACACCCTGATTTCCGGCATGGTAATATCCTATGTTCTCCAACCGAAATTTTATTTTTTCAAAGACCGCTCTATTAGAATAGATAATATCAATATCGATGATTGGTTTTGCAGCCAGGTTTGGTACAGCAGTACTTCCTATATGTTCAATAGTATATTCGAGACCATGTAATCCAG
Organism: Chitinophagales bacterium; assembly: GCA_038204535.1. Taxonomy (GTDB): domain Bacteria; phylum Bacteroidota; class Bacteroidia; order Chitinophagales; family Chitinophagaceae; genus Segetibacter. Next base: position 8,971 of record JBBRCW010000193.1, read on the forward strand.
TTTCGATTTCCCGTTTTAATGCTTTAAAATTCTTCACCCAATCCGGTGAATATGCCTTGATAAGCAGGCTGTTTTTCAAATAAGAAGTACGATGTTTTTTTTGATGCCAACCATTTTTAAAGATCAGCCAACATCCAAAAAAAACTTCCCATAAACCGCCAACACCCAGCAGGTACATACTCCACGGTTTACCGAATAACTCCAATATAAAACCAACACTAAGAAAACTGTAACCCACTACACCCCATGCCGCCAGCCACTTCGGCGTAAGATGCTGTTTATACAATACTAGACACATAAACACACTTACAATACCTAAAACCAGCATACCAATATAATAGGCCAGATCTCCATTAGCATTTGAGACATCAACCAGGCCTATCACTATGCTTGCCAGCAAAAATGCCTCTACTATCCTGCCTGATAAATAGATAGCGCCTACCCAGGCATTGTGATTTCTTAAAGTTTTTCTAAAGAGAATACCAATAGAAAATACTACTGCTGAGTTCAATATAATGAGTAATGCGCCTGTATACTTCATCCATGGATTTGCGGCATCAAATAAAGAACGACCTGCTCCGTAAAAAACAAAAGCAAGTAAAAAATATATCCCCATGGTGCGTGCGTGAAAGATGCCAGTGTACTTTGTATGCATTGTTATTTTCCTCCTTTTAAAATGAACCAGATGGCAAGTCCTAATTCTCCCAACGCCATGGGTATAGCAAGAATGTTATTCATTGTGTTTGTAAGATATTCAAATGCAGGCATTGCAATTTTTAGCAAATGAACGAGCATGTAAGAAACGCCGGCTATAAAAGGTAAATACCATAGATATCGTGGTACCTTGATATGAATTTTCATGAGCCTGCTTATTAATAATAAGTGCATCCCGAAGATGATTAAACCCGCACTCCAGATAGTATCAAATAAGCTATAATTCCTTTGTACAGCATATCCATCTTCTTCATAAAAGCTGATGAGCAAAAAATAGTTTGCAGTAACAAAGAGGGCTGTGTAACCCATCCTAAGGTAAAAAGCATTGATAGCAGCCTTGGCATTGTCTGCTCTAAAAAAATACCAAAGCGTAAACGAAACAAATACATCCAACACAATGATTAACAAGAGCGCAGCCATCATTGTAATATACAGTGAACGATTAGTTTGAATATTTTTCAAAAATGCGTCTGGCTCTACTTCCCCATAAAAAACTGGTAAAGTATATCCTAATGAAAAAGGCGCCACTAACGCCATTAATAGTAAACCGTATCCCGACGAAATAGCTAACTTTCTATGTTCTGTCATTTTAAATGCTGTTCTACGCTCACTTGCCAGTTTACCGCCGGGTATGTTAGCTGATTGTTTTTAAGTAAATAATTTGTGAATGGCAAAAATAGTAAGCAATACTGTTACAAATTTTGATCAAGGTCAATATCCAAACAAGTATACCTTGGCTTTATCTCTAACTTAAAGATCAGTAAAAGAAGGACTGCCGAACATGCCCTTCATTTGATACCACGGCTCATAGAGCGTAATTAAAGAGGCATCAGAGTAATTTAGCCTTGCTTAGACTGTGCTGCTAATTTTCTTCGTTGCTGCTATAGAATAAACCAACGGAATTTTATTTGCCAAATGTTCTATTCTAAATTCTTTTGGTTCAAACTCAACCATGCTATTAAAGCAATTGTAGGGAGCGTAGTCGTACTCGTTAAGCAGATCTATTTCCAGTCCGTTTTTTACAAGGCTGTTGATTACTTCGCCCAGGCTGTGATTCCAGGAAACAAATTCTTGTGTGATGTCGGCAGTTTTGTCGGCATAGGTTCCACTTTCAGTTTCAATGATTGCACCTCTATTAAAATAACTATAACCTATTTTTTCAAAATTATTGTCAAACATCCAAACGAATGGATGAAATTCTACCAGTACAAATTGTCCATTCGGTTTCAGGAAGCGGGAAACAATGGATGCCCATTGGTCTAAATCGGGCAACCAACCAATAGCCCCGTAACTGGTGAATACCAGATCAAATGTTTTATCTAAATGGGTGGGTAGGCTGTAGATATCACAACAAACAAAGTCAACATCAGCGTTAGTATCATTTGCAATTTGCCTGGCAGTTTCAATGGCTTTGTCAGATAAGTCCACCCCTGTCACTAATGCTCCCAGGCGGCTTAGAGAGATGCTATCCTGCCCGAAATGGCATTGCAAATGCAAAATTTTTTTACCTGTTATATCTCCCAGCAGGTCTAACTCAAATTTATTCAACGATGTCTTTCCTTTCATGAAATTGTCGTGATCATAAAACGCCGACTTCAAATGTATATCCGTTATGTTGTTCCATGATTGACGGTTAATGTCAATATAGTTTTGCGCTTTGTCCATTTTTTATATCTTTATCTATATTCATTATGTTTCATTGACTGACTGGCAAGTATTTGAGTTCTCCTTTACATGAATTTATGATGATCATCAAATGCCGGCTTCATATGTACGCATTTCGTTAATTGGGACTGCAATTCCGAAATCTCTCATAAACCACAAATCATAGCAAAAGTTTGATTGGTCGTTACAATGTTACCCATTTGCAAAAATCCTGTTTTCCTTATTAATTATTTTGGTTTGATATTTTATTCATCAAATCGTTGATTGCATCTACAATTATTGCTGGCTGTTCCTGGTTAATGTAATGCCCACTGTTTAGTACAATGATTTGTTTGCTGTTTGTAGAAAGCAGTAAAAAATCACTTTGCATTTTATTCCAGGCAGTCAACATTTCCAGTTTAAATTTTTCGTCTTTGATAAAAGAATCATAACGTTTTTCATCACCGGCAGTCAAAATGTAAAGAGGGATGGCGCCAAATGATTTTATTTTTGAAGCTTCTTTCTTAATTGAACTCATATGATCTTGCTCTTCAAACACAGCATCAACACTTTTGTAAAGTAAAGCGGGCATTATTGAATTTTGATATTCATATTCTTTACCATCTGGAAACATATTTTTGAACATTAATCTAGCGAGTCCAAAAGTATTAGCGAATTTTAGCAATCCACTTGGCAATCCCTGGCTTGTCATTTTAAATAGTTCAGGCGATAAGTATTTTTCATCATCTGGGCATTGACTATCTACAAGAATGACTCCTGCAACATCACTGGGAAATTTATCGACAAAAAATCGGGTTAGTGTTCCTCCAAATGAATGCCCTACGAGAATGTACGGTTTTGGAACGTTCGCTTTTTCCAACAACTGGTGCAGGTCTTTAGCAATTTCGTCCCCCGACTTAGGCTTGTCACCCCTATCACTCCATAAAATGCCTGCTCTGTCATAGGAAATACTTGTGTAAGAATCTGGCAACGCCTGTTGTATATTATACCACTGCAGATGCCCGGCAGGATCAAATGCGGTTTCGAAAACGACAGTTGGTCCGCCATTTCCTTTTTTATAATAATGTAGGCGATGACCATCAACTTTTACAAAGTTGCCATCTGGAGTTATTTTCTCGGCATCCTTTCGGGATTTCCTTTCAAAAATAAAACCAACCATTAGTAACAATAGTACAAGCATGATTAAACCCAGGCCAATTCGTTTTAGCCATTTGATAAATTTTTTCATATTTTTTTATTAAGAACTACGTCTATATATTTGATTTGTTACACTTGGAATAACCTTTTACAGAATCTATTTTTTAGTTAGATGTAATGACCTCCCAGCCTAGCAAAAAAATTCCAATCAGTGGCTCATATTCTTTATCAACCAATTTTCAATAAATAGCGCAACCTCTTCCCAACCGGGTTGTATACATAAACAATGAGAGCGTCCTTTAAATTGTTTAAAGTCTGTAATACATTGTTTGTCTTTATATGCTGCAATATTTTTAAGATTTAGGCTTACAGGAATTATATGGTCTTTTTCAGCACTAATAAACAGCAGTGGTTTATGTGGCCTGTTAAAATCAATAACCCCATCGCTAAACCTGCTGCTTCTTGGAATATTTCTACTCTCCGGGACAACAGCCTCTTCATAAATTTCGTCTGAATCTTTGCGGGTTAATGTATTGCAGATGGCATAGTGAAACCATTCTCTTGTTCCACAATACAAACTATTGCCTTTAAAGGGATTTACAACAACCCAGTTTGATTTAACAAAACTCCATTGAAAACCAATGACGCCTTTGGGTGAAGCAGAAGAAATACAAATTCCCAACAAACCTTTTTCAAGTTGAATAAGTTTTTGTACAATAAGCCCTCCCAT
>JBBRCW010000194.1:0-13021 GCA_038204535.1 Chitinophagales bacterium
CTCAGCAGCAAAAGTATTTTCAATTTCATATGGCACATTATTAAAACGCTATATTAAAACATTTGTGGGAATGGTGCATCCCGTAGAATCCTGACCAATCGTTCGTTTTTGCCACAAAGACGGGGAGGCGCAAAGGTGCGCTAAGGAAGGCACAAAAGAAATTGAGTATGAAAGGAAAAGAGGAGAATTTGCAGATGGGTTTTTCAATGGATATATATTGCAAGAGTCGGTCATGAAAAGAAATCTCTTTTTTCGAATATTTTATTGTTCAAATGGACATGTCACCAAAGCCCGAGAAAAAAAGCTATTTGTAAATCAAAATTTGAGCTTTGATGATTTAAAGGAGGGAGATAAATTGGATAATACTTTTTTTGGGTATTTGTGCTTTACGAAGCTTGATAAAATGAAACAGCCGATGCAACGTGTTGACATCTTAACATACGCCAAAGTCTATTAAATGACTGTCGCCTGTAAGCCGCAAAATCTTAAAGACTATAATAATGCTGCTGAAAAGGCCGATATGTTAGTCAATCAATACTGGAAAATGTTTGTAGAAAATTACAAGCAAAACATTGCAGAGACAAAAACTAGAATAAGTAAAAAACAGGCGAAACAAGAACTTTTCAGGTCTCTAATTATTCTTTATGGTTTGACAGTCCAAGGTTTAAACAAGACATCCTAAACTACTTTGCCGACAAAACTACTGCTAACATAAAAGTGTTGCTGCAAGTGGGGCGGGAGTGGGGCACGAATGGGAAGGAGTAATCCTTGTCATGCACTATAAAAGGTGAGGGTGAGCCGCTCATATACGCCATGCGGGAGGAGTGTAAAAACCACTTCATGGTGCCTGTCCGACCAGGTCATCCGGACGGGCTGTAGTCAAAAGCTATGGTATTGAACGTTCAGGCAAAATGTTTCGCTAAAAGCGGGATCAGGTAAGTGTAAGAGAGCTGAATGAAAGGGAACCGTTCGATGCTAAGAACTACAACCGTTAAAAGACGTAACGATCAGGTTTAGTCCACTAGTGCTGTCGAATATTCGATAGCTCAATGAGAAGAGCCCCCGCATAAGGCGGGGCAGGCTGTGTGAAGGGAAACTTTCAAGCACGGTTCTGTTAGAGGGTTGGGCTGAAATGCCCTTGCCTACTCGACCTTTACGCATTTGGCTTTTGTACTTAACTTCAATTTTTAAGACTAAACCAGGCATCGGCTTGGTCTGGATGATTTTCAAATATCCCGCCATTAGCAATACCAAACGTTAGCACCAACCCTCCTTTAGAAGTTTCAGCGGTCTGATAATTGTATAGTAACATTATTGGCTTTTTTTAAATCAACATTTCACTTTCTGTTTAAGAATTTGGCAAATAACTTTTTTTCAATTTTCAACAATCGTTTTATGTATTTTAAAAGTATGGGTAAAAAGAGCTCAACAGCTTTAGCAGTTTCGGCTTTCTTACTGCTTGCATCATGTGGAAACAATGCGACCAATGATGCAAGCGCCGATAGTACCAGCAGTAGCAATATTGATAGCGGTCAAAAAGCCAGTGACCTGAAACCGGCACAGCCAAAACCAGCCTGGGGTAAAGAACTGACAGATCCGATGGCCGTGGTTATTGAGAAGTTAGGCAGTTACAATGCGCCGCCATTGGTTACCTTATCGGCACAAGAAGCCCGTAAACAACCATCGCCCGCCGATGCTGCAATGGCCGTAATACAGGAACATAATCTCTCTATGCCGCCAAATAACGTGGATACAGCAGGCAAAGACATCCCGGTGCAGGGTGGTCAGATACATGCCCGCATTTATACACCCAACACCGGTAAAACCGCTTACCCTGTTATTGTTTATTATCATGGCGGCGGTTGGGTTATTGCAAACCTTGATACCTACAACGCATCGGCACAAGCATTAGCGAACCAGGTAGAGGCAATCGTTGTATCTGTCGCTTACCGGCAAGCGCCGGAACATAAATTTCCCACGGCCCACAATGATTGCTATGCGGCGTATGTGTGGACAATAAAAAATGCGGCGTCTATAAAAGGTGATCCGAAAAAGGTAGCCGTTGTGGGCGAAAGTGCCGGTGGTAATCTTGCTTGTGCAGTAAGCATGATGGCAAGAGATAAAGGTTTTCAATTACCTGTTTACCAGGTGTTGGTATATCCCATTGCAGGGTATGATTTCAATACACCCTCTTACCAGGAAAGCGACAGTACAAAGCCCCTAAGCTCTGGCCTAATGAAATGGTTCTTTGACAAATACCTCAATAGTCCGGCCGACGGTAAAAACCCGATGATTTCATTGGTGACAGCCAACTTAAAAGGACTTCCGCCAACTACAATCGTAGCAGCACAATATGACCCTTTACTTAGCGAGGGAGAAACCCTGGCTGATAACCTGCAAAAAGCAGGTGTTGAAGTAAAACGCAAATTGTATGATGGTACAACACACGAATTCTTTGGGATGGCGGCTGTTTTACCTGAAGCAAAAGATGCTCAGGCAATGGCTAGTTCAGAGCTAAAGAGTGCATTCAACAAATAAAGCACGTTTCCCTGTTGACATAAAGCAATGCTGTTACCAACGGCATTGCTTTTTTTTTATTAAAAGCGCACATTGTACGACACGAATATTACTGGCACGAAGGGTTTGCTGCTAACCGTTGGCTTGCTGCTATAGCGGGGCAAACAATAAAACATCGACTACGCGTATCAATTGGCAGCATTTCCAGCATGACCAGCAACATGAGGATATTGTTCTTATCCTCATCTTTATAAACTTTATTCAGCTGCAGTTCAAGGCTTGAGTGTGTCACGAATGAGAGGGGGTAATCCTTTTCAATGCTTTATAAGAGATGAGGGTGTAGCCCTCATATACGCCTTGTGGGAGGAGTATATAAACCACTTCATGGTGCCTGTCCGACCATTGAAAAGACAATTCAACTCTGACAGAAGTACAGCCGCTAACATTACGTAGAGTAGACGAAAAAGCCCCTAAAACCAAGCCCGATTAAAACTTACTTATGTATGCTTTTTGTTCTACGCCTTGTTGACCTGCTTAAATATCTATAGAAACCCTAAGCCTCATCTTACTTGCAGGCGCATTGCAAAGTTTCCCGTTGCTGCCGGTGGTTCAAAATCAGGTATAAGCCGAACCAAACTGTATTTAAAAATCAAGTATTTCCAGGCAAGCCATCAACGGGTTTGTGTGTGCCATTCGTTTGCGCAATACGGCCAATTATTATGAGCTACGAAGATGTGCTGCAATCTGACGTTATCTTTAGGGCAGGCATTCAACGGGCCACGCTCAGTGAATAGCCAGCTAAAAACAAATTCAGAGAAGAGGAGAATAATTCTTTGAGATCTTTGAGAAAGATTTCTGTATTTCGCCTCGGATGGCGATGGGTAAAATGGGGATTGGAAGCTATAAAGGGCATACACTCATCACATAAAAACCAGGTTCATAAGTCCTGCAAATGACTCGGGGATGCCGTCAAAAGAACAATTAATACAAATGACCAGAATCTTAATAATAAAGCTCTAATTTGGGCTGCTGTTCTTTTGGGTGTTTCATATGTATTCAAAGGATATGAAAATTATAAGTATTTTTCTGGCATACGGGCTATTGCCTTTATACTGGTTAATGGTTTTCTTTACAATAGCTTAAAAAAAATAAGGAAAGCCAGGATAATTAATAACCTAAAAAACAGCGTTCAACACAGCGCCTGACAGAAATAAGAAATAAAATTTAACTACATATGGAAAGAAACGAATTCATCAAGAAATCGACAGTAGTAATTGCCGGTGGAATGTTGGTTCCCTATTTATCCTGCAATCTGGCTACGAAACAAACAAAAGAAACCGCAAATTCGGAAAGAAAAAACTGGGCGGGCAACTATACTTACAAAGCAGAAAATCTTTATGAGCCAACCTCTGTAGAAGAGGTACAGGAACTGGTGAAGAAATCAGGACAACAAAAGGCCTTAGGTTCAAAACACTGCTTTAACGACATTGCCGATAGCCCCCAAAACCAAATATCCACCCTTAACCTAAATAAGGTTGTACAACTGGATAAGGAAAATAAAACAATAACTGTAGAAGCAGGAGCCCGGTATGGCGACTTTAGTAAGCAACTTTACGAGCAGGGTTTTGCTTTACATAACCTTGCCTCTCTGCCGCATATTACCGTGGCCGGTGCTTGTGCAACAGCCACCCACGGATCGGGAGTAACTAACGGCAATCTCGCAACAGAGGTTCTTTCAATTGAGCTTGTTACCCCAGGTGGTGATATTTTGAACCTGGATAGAAACAACCCGGATTTTTATGCCGTTGTTGTAGGCCTTGGGGCATTTGGTATCATAACCAAACTGACCTTACAAATACAGGACAAGTTTGATGTACGGCAAGATGTTTTTTTGAACCTACCCTTAGAATCGGCTTTGGCCAATTTTGATAAAATTATGTCGAGCGGTTATAGCGTGAGTTTGTTTACCAATTGGATGGACAAAATTGTTAGTGAGGTCTGGGTTAAAAGAAGAATGGATGGAGAAATAGTAGATTTAGGTGCTGATTTTTACGGTGCAAAGCCAGCAACTACAAACATTCATCCAATAGTGGAACTTGATGCCGAAAATTGTACCGAACAAATGGGTGTACCCGGCCCCTGGTACGATCGCCTGCCTCATTTCAAAATGGGTTTCCAACCAAGCGCCGGGGCAGAATTACAATCGGAATTTTTCGTCGCCCATAAAAATGCCACAGAGGCTATAGTTGCTATTGAAAAAATGAAAGACGAGATTAATCCACTCTTAATGATTACGGAAATACGAACAATTGCTGCAGACAGCTTTTTAATGAGTCCTTGTTACAAGCAAGACAGTGTAGCCATTCACTTTACCTGGAAACAAAAATCAAAAGAGGTACTTGACATATTGCCTAAAATTGAAGCTGCACTTGCCCCATTTAACGTGAAGCCACATTGGGGTAAACTGTTCACCATCAACCCGCAGGTGTTGCACGAACGATATAATAAATATGCGGACTTTATAGCTCTTGCTCAAAAATATGACCCAGCCGGTAAGTTTAAAAATCATTACCTGGATTTAAATATCTATTAGCAGGCATTTTGAAGGATAGCGAATTATGTAGGTTTTAAACCTAAAACTACTACCATCAATGGCTAAATCTGGCCGGGATTTGCAACAATGGGATTGTTGTGTTGTTAAACTTATTTTTGATTGAATACTACCTGCCTACTATTTAATCCACTCAACATTTTGGTTCCAAAGTTTTCGTGTCTCTTCGGCCGAAAGCAGGCATTTAATAATCTATTACATTAATCCCTAACGCAACGCACAGAAAAGCCGTACTACTTATTTTGGCTGATACTGTATGCATTGGCATAGTAGTAGTGGAGAGAGAGCTACGAAGCGAACGTAGAATTGACTTTAGTAGCACTTCACCGGTAACATAATGGCCAACATTTTTGAATGTTTCATAGTTCATGCGAGGGTGGTGACGTCAGCCGATAGAAAATCTGAAAACATTCATTCCTTTAGCCTGCTGCAATCTAATTTGACTATTATTTGTTCCATGGCATTGTTATTTGATACATAATTTCTTTAAACGTAAAAGATAAAAACGATGGCATACAAAACAGTAAATCCCTTCACGGGTGAAGAAATAAAGTCTTTTGATGAAATAAGTAAACAAGTACTAAATGAGAAGCTGCAAAAAGCTGCAGCCTGTTATGAAACCTGGCGCAAAACAAATTTTGACGACAGAAAGAAAATAGTACAAAAGGTTGCAGACCTGATGCGCGAAAGATCAGATGAGCTGGCAGCACTCATCACCTTAGAGATGGGGAAACGTATAAAAGAAAGTAAAGGCGAAGTAGAATTGAGCGCATCTATCTACGAATATTATGCAACACACGCAGCGCAATTTTTGGCAGATGAACCGCTAACCCCTGAGAAAGGATCGGCGTATGTAAGAAAAGAACCGATAGGTGTTTTGCTGGGTATAGAGCCATGGAATTATCCATATTACCAGGTAGCCAGGTTTGCTGCACCAAATATTATGGCAGGCAATTGTATCATGTTAAAACATGCCTCTAACGTGCCCCAATGTGCACTGGCCATAGAAAAGTTATTTATGGATGCGGGAGCGCCGGCAGGTTTGTATACCAATCTTTTCATCAGCAGTGAAAAAATAAACGACCTGATCGAAGACCCTGCGATCAGAGGCGTTTCGCTTACCGGGAGTGAAAAGGCTGGTGCCAGCGTAGCCGCTGCTGCCGGTAAAAATGTAAAGAAGTCTGTACTGGAACTGGGTGGCAGTGACCCATTTATAGTTTTGGAAGATGCAGAACTGGATAAGACAGTGAAATGGGCTGTTTACGGCAGAATGCAAAACTGTGGACAGGCCTGCACCGCAGCCAAAAGATTTATTGTGATGGACAAAGTGTATGACGAATTCCTGGAGAAGTTTAAAGCAGCGCTGGAGAAAATGGAACCCGGTGACCCGATGCAGGAAACAACGCAGCTTGGCCCACTCAGCAGCAAATCTGCACTGGAAGACCTTGAAGAGCAGGTAGACAAATCTGTAAAAGCAGGTGCAAAACTGGCAACAGGTGGTAAGCGTTTTGACATGCAGGGATATTTTATGCAACCAACCATTCTTACAGACATACCAAAAGATGCTGAAGCTTATCATGAAGAGCTGTTCGGACCGGTTGCTTCTGTGTACCGTGTTAGTTCTGAAGATGACCTTGTAGCGTTGGCCAATGCGACCAGGTTTGGACTGGGCGGCGCTATTTTTACAGCAGATGAAAAACGTGGACAAAAACTGGCAGAGAGAATTAATACAGGAATGGTATTTATCAATCACCCTACCGGCTCACAACCCGATCTACCCTTTGGCGGTACCAACCAAAGTGGTTATGGCAGAGAACTTTCATCTCTTGGCATAGATGAATTTCTTAATAAAAAGCTGGTACGTACCAGCAATATCAATGATAAATAACATCTTTATATAAATGAAAAAGGGAAAGTTTGCTTTCCCTTTTTATTTGCCTGCCCCGCCCTAAAAAAGTTTACAAGTTACCAGGCGCAATTGTAAGTGTTACCACCTGCAACAGTGAATTCACTACGCACCTTATCTACCTTCAACTGTTTGTGATCCGGCTTCGCTGCCGCCTGGTATTATCACCAGCAGTATTTTATAGACTTTAAAACTTACCTACCCAAAAAGTGGATTAGCATATTAAAACTGTCATTCCCATTTTCATAAGCAGACTTACGATATAGGCAAACCCTAAACCTCATCTTACTTGCAGGCGAATTACAAAGTTTCCCGTTTCTGCTGGTTTGGTTCAAAAGCAGGCATGAGCCGACCCAAACTGTTTTCAAAAATCAAAAGTATTACCGGGCAATACAGCAGCGGGTTTGAGCGTACCATTCGCCTGCGCAAGGTCGCCGATATTATGAGCCACGAAGTTGTGCTGCTATCTAATGTATTATGAAGGGCAGGCATTCGGCGGCCCATGCACAGAGAATAGCAAGCCAAAAGCAAATACAGAGAAGTGGAGAGTAATTCTTTGTGATCTTTGAGAAGGACTTCTTTATATCAATACTAAAAGATGTGGGTAAAAAAGGTGATATGGAATCTTTGAAGCCCAGACAATCAATCACATAACGATTATGTTTTTAACCCCTGCAAATGCCAAGGGGACGCAGTCAAAAGGATGTCGAATTAGACATACCTATTCAAAGCCGTCAAAAGCGTCCTTCTAACTTTACTATGACGCCCCCAAGTCAACGACATTGGTTCGGCTATAACCAAAAATTGCGGAAAAGGACCAACGCCCTAAAGCTGGAGGCTATTAATTTGAAAAAGGGAAATCTACCATCGTCTACCCCTTCCGATACCTTGTTGTATTGCGCAAATACAGCCGGGCAGGCCGAATTTTCGAATCCTTATTCTTATCTTCTTAAGATTGAGCAAAGGAGATTTGTATTTTTGGGAGTTTTACGTCACCCTACCAGCAGACATTTCGCTATTGGTCAGACAATCTAAACTTCAACTACCCACCGCACATTTGCAGGCAAACAAAAACCCGACACAAACCCAATCTGCAAAAAAGCTGCAATTTTGCCGACACACGGCAACCATCAACGAATCCACCATTTGATAATTATATTCAAATCATTGACGGCGCTGCTGAAGTTACCATTGATGATAAAGAATATAAGTTAAACATAGGTGAGGCAATTATTATTCCTGCTCATACGAAACATCATATTAATGCCAATGTTCAGTTCAAAATGATTTCAACTGTTTTCAAAAACGGCTACGAAGACAGATAAAATAAAGTAATAAATTTTTTAATCCTAACAAATCAAAGTTTGATTTATGTAAATTATTTCACGTATTGTGTAAGAAATCAAGGCGCCCGCTAAACTACCTTAAGCTAAACTACCTTAATATACTAAGGCCATTTTTAAATCTTATTGGCATGGTTTTTTTAAAAATTATAATTGAATAAAAAATTATTGTTATGCTTAACATTAAACCCATCTTTGTAATCGCTGTTTTACTATCAGTTATGGTATCCTGTAATAACAAGCCTGACGATAAACAAATACAGGATAATGTAACCAAACAATTGCAGGACAATAAAAATTATGCAGGTGTAAATTCCAGTGTAAAAGAGGGTGTAGTTACTTTAACCGGAATGTGTGAAGGCGATAACTGCGTTACTGATATAGAAAAAAATATTAAGGATTTAGATGGCGTAAAGAAAGTAGAAAATAATATCGTTAAAGATAATTCTACTGACATGACTATGAGAACATCTGTTCAAACTATTATTACGAAATATCCTGGTGTGCAGGCCGATGTAGCTGCCGGAATAATAGTACTTAGGGGAAATATTGACCGCGACAACCTCCAATCTTTGATGAGCGACCTCAGCGCACTTCATCCTGAAAAAATAGACAATCAACTTGTGGTGAAATAAAAAATTAAAACCGGGCTGTTCTGAGAATGTCTTCTCATTTTTTTAATAATATATCTTAGGAAATATTTGAATTACCCTCATCCTTAAAAAAAAATTATGGAAAACAAGCAAAATCTACCAGCTGTTTCTCCCCTTATAGATCAAACAAAGGCAAAAAATGACAATGAAAGATATTTTAACCTGCAGGTAGATGAAATTCCATACAGGGTGGAATTTGAACCTTTCTTTTTTAACGATCAGGTGCGATATTATGTAAGTATAAATGCCGGGCCGAAAGACGTATTTGTGTGGGACTCAAGCATGAAGCAGTTTAGAGCTATTGATGATAATGCCAGTGTATTGCCGGTGGCGTTGGAAAAAGCAATCAGTGAAAAACTTCAACATCAAAACCTGTAATATTTTTTATAATCGTTCTGAATAGACGGCTAAAAGATAGAAAAAATAATGCCTTGACACACCCGGGAAGTAATTAATTTTCTAACCCTAACACATCAAAGTGTGATTTAAGTAACTTATTACACGGATAGTGTAAGAAATCAAGGCACCCGCCAAACTAGCTTTGTAAACTCATAGTTGCTTCAAAAAGAGCAACACAATCATTTGTGGTTAAGGAGGTTAAACATGAAAAGTAAAAACTTATTAACTCTAAAAACTAAAGTTATGAAAAATAAAAAAACTCAAATGGCGAAGACAACGGGCTATTCATTGTTATCAGGTATCGGTATTTTGGCTCTGCTTCTGTTTATAAGCAGTTGCAGCTCCGTTAAAAAAACAATGAGCAATGATGTTATCAGTATTCATGAGAACAACAGCACTGTAGCGGCTTTTGTTTCGTACGTGAATGCAAACAATAAAATGGTTCCCGACCATGCGTACATTAATAATGCGCTGGTAAAACTGGCCGATGCCACCAATGCGATGGCAGGCGAAACCGGTTACACCATTACCCTGGATTTGGAAAAGGCAAAAGATTATGCAAACAAAATTACACAGGATGCTAATGATAACAGCCATGCGGATAACATCCGAAAGTCTGCAGATATATTGAGCGGTGCACTTCAAAATATGCAGCAATCGAAATACCCCGGCTTATCCGCTTCCGCCACCGAATTAAAAGGTAATGCAGACGCTATCAAAACGGATGTTCTCGTTCATCATCAAAAAGAAGCCATCGCCGCTTTTCTGAAAAACTCAGCAGATCTTCTTCAAAAAATGAATTAATCATCTTAACGAAATCACCATGGCAACAAATGATAAAACCTTATGTTACTTAGATAAATTGCCCGATTTCAAAGTAGCCTCCGACGATTGTGATGTGCGGGACTGCGATGACAATTTTATATGGCGCATCTGGCTTTTCAAATTGCAGCCCGGTAAATAAAAAAGGAATATCCTAATAACTACCGGACATTTTACAGAGAAGTAAGTGCCTATATTATCATGGAAGAAATTTATAACTAGAGAATAAATTAAGCCACAAATAATATTTTAAATACTAAAACAATTATTATGACAGAAATTAAAATAGAAAAGAAAAAGCCTGTATGGCCCTGGATTTTATTAGTGCTTGGTTTGCTTGCTGCTGCCTGGTTCTTCTTTTTTCGCAACGATAGAGATGAGCCTGAAGAAACAGCAGATAAAACAGCGCTGATAGATATACATGAAAACAACAGCACGGTGGCAGCTTATGTTACCTTTATTAATTCTGACACCAATACAATGAGCCTCGACCATGCATTTACAAGTGAGGCATTAACAAAGCTAACTGATGCGGTAGATGCTATGGCTACTGAAGCAGGCTACGATGTAAAAGCCGACATAGCCAAAGCAAAACAGCTTGCGGATGAAATTACTGCAGACCCGATGGTAACTACCCATGGTGATAAAATAAGGAGCGCTGCCGATGTGTTAAGCACTTCCTTACAAAATATGCAGCAGGCAAAATATCCCGGATTGGGTGCTGAAGCTGCTGATGTAAAAAGTGCCGCTTCGGCAATTAACCCTGAAACATTAACGCTTGACCAGCGGGATGCTGTTAAATCTTTTTTCAGAAAGGCTGCAGACCTGCTTACTAAAATGAATTGATAACGCTTCTAAAATTTATATTATGACAGACAAAAATAAAAACCTGTATTATTTACACGAACTATCAGATTACAAAGTTGCCGATGAGTATGCTGATGTAAGAGATTGGGAAGTAATAGATGCAGACAAAAGAACCATAGGCAAAGTGGATGCGCTTCTCGTAAGCAAACAGGCAGAACGCGTTGTTTATCTAGATGTAGAAGTTGATACCTCATTAATTGAAGCTGGTCACCAAACCTATGCAACTCCTGCAAACAAGGGTGTACATGAATTTTTGAATGAGGATGGAGAAAACCACCTGATTATACCGATTGGCATGGTAACGCTCGATGAAGACAATAAGAAAGTGCATACTAACCAAATAGATTATAACACTTTTGCAAAAGCAAAAAGATTTAAGAAGGGAGGTGATTTGGAAAGGTCTTATGAGCTAATGGTTTTGCCTCATTATTTCCCTGGTAATAAATTTGATGAAGAAGACAATTCAGGCGACGAGTTTTATAATCGTAAAGAATTTAACTCGCCTTCATCACCCAGCGCACTTTAAAAATAAAATATGAAGCGAACTATCAAAAATCTGATGGGTTTTACAATGGGCGCCTCCGATGGTGAGATAGGAAAAATAAAGGATTTTTATTTTGACGATGTAACGTGGACGATACGCTATCTCGTTGTAGAAACAGGTAATTGGCTTTCGAACCGTAAGGTACTTATTTCACCAGAAGCACTTTTACAGTGTGATTTTACAAATGAGACATTCCCTGTTAACCTTACAAAAGAGCAAATTAAAGAAAGTCCGGATATTGACACTGACCAACCAGTTTCCCGACAGCACGAAATGGAATTGTATGCTCATTATTCCTGGACAAATTATTGGGGCGGCGGCCTTTGGGCCGGTGGTATAGGCACTACCGGAATGATGATGCCGATGTCGGCTGTGCCTATGGAGGAGGCAGTAAAAAACAGTGAAAATACTTCCAACGCAGAAGCAGATGGCGACCCTCACTTACGAAGCGCTAAAAAAGTGCAGGGTTATACTATTCATGCATTAGATGATACTATTGGCGATGTGGAGGATTTTATTGTAGATGACAGCAACTGGACAATACATTATATGGTAGTTGACACGGGAAATTGGTTTCCCGGCAAGAAGGTAATTATATCGCCCGACTGGATTAAGGAAATAAATTGGGAAACTTCAGAAGTCACTGTAAATGCCTCCGTTGAGCAGATTAAAAACAGCCCGGAATATGATGCTTCAAAACAGCTAAGCACAGAGTACGAGGCCAATCTTCAAAACTATTATGGCCGGTTTATTTCTCATAAGTAAACTTTCTAATTAAAAATAATAATGCCCAATATGAATAAGTCGCATGCCATCCTGCTTCCGGTTTTATTTATAATACTGCAAGGTGTAGCCATTAGTTGTACCAATAAGCAAGGGACAAATAATGGTGGAAGTTTAGAAGACAGTTCGACAACCAAACCAGAAAATACTTCTGTTATAAACACTTCAATTGGTAATGGTAATGATAATGGTAATGGTAATTTTGTAGCGGCGGCAGCTGCTGTGATGCCGGCGGTAGTGCATATAAAAATTCATTTCAATGCATCGTCAGATTATGGAGCATCAGGGTCAGGTGTAGTTATAAGTCCTGATGGATTTATAGCTACAAATAATCATGTGGTTGAAAACGCATCGGCTATTGACGTTATACTTCCTGACAAACGAACCTTCTCCGCAAAGTTGATTGGCCGTGATCCCAATACTGATTTAGCGCTAATAAAAGTAGAGGCCACAAATCTTCCTGTGGTTAAATTAGGAAACTCTGATAAGGTGCAGATAGGCGAATGGGTCATAGCTGTAGGCTTTCCTCTTTCACTTAATACAACCGTTACTGCAGGCATTGTAAGTGCCAAAGCC
>JBBRCW010000195.1:0-12972 GCA_038204535.1 Chitinophagales bacterium
GGAAGAATGCTTCTGATTTATCAACCTCTTTCAAGTTTATAAAATGAAAAAACTCCTTACCCGGTAATACGGAAATGCCTTTAGAACTCGCAGAAAGAAAAGGGTGAAAATTGCACTTCCGTACACGGGTCCCGCCGCGGCGGGAACGGCCGCCGCATAATGCACAATAGTTTGGTCCAAAAACGACCAAAATGGCTGCATTTTAATTGGGACAGGTAAGGAGTGCTGAAATTATAAATACACATGGTTCTCAACACCTGGTATAAACGGTCAACTCAAAAACAATACGAATGACTACTGCAAGATTTCTGATTTATTCCACTATCCTATTTTTTATTACCTGCAAGTATGAAAAAGCAAATAGCCAATCCTTTCCTAACGGATACACCGGAAAGGAATATGGCAATTTAAAAACAAAACTGGCCAAGGGATGGAATACCTGGAATTACCGCAGTGTAATGTCTCATGTATTATTGCCTGAAGGATTTGCCCTTAATCTTAAGCTAAAGGACCAATCAGGTAAAGTGCTGGAGGAAACTTTAATTGGCAGGGAACATTACGACAGCAAGGAGCGGGTTACTGCCGGGCCACACGCCTACGATGGTTCTTATACTGAACTTGAAGCGGAGTGGCACAATATCCAGATTCGGGTGCAGAGCGCATCGTTAAACAATGACTTATACCTGCTGATAAGCCCTTTGAAAGCAACCCCCGGAGATTCGTTGTTAATTGCGGCGAAAATGCTGTGGAATAGAAAAGGTGAAATAAAAATAGATGAAAAGACAATTGTTGGTCATACCACACAAACGACTATTAAAGTGTTTGTAAATGGAAATAAACCAACAAAAACTTCCAGCTTTATTAAGACACCTTTAGATAAAAAAATTGCCATTTCCTCAGGCACGTCAAAGTCACTGGAAGTGGTGGAGAATGTAATTAAAAAGGCAAAAGCAACATTCGAATCAGCAAGGCCGAAGTTTGCTAAATCGCCCGAGACATACAACGCCATGCAAACAGTGCTTGCCTGGACTACCATTTATGATCCCAATAACAACAGGGTTATTAATCCTGTAAGCCGCACGTTTTCTAATGATTGGGTACTATTCGGTTGGGACACCTATTTTGCAGCATATATGTTATCGCTTGACAACAAGGACCTTGCTTATGCCAATGCCATTGCAATGACAAAGGACATTACGGCAAAAGGTTTTATACCCAATGTATCCCAGCCCGGCCATAAGAGTGAAGACCGTTCGGAGCCCCAGGTAGGAGCCATTGTGGTAAGGGAGATTTATAAAAAATACCAGGAAAAATGGTTTTTACAAGAAGTATACAATGAACTATTAAGCTGGAACCGGTGGCGGGCTGCTAACAGGGATATTGACGGCTACCTGGTTCATGGAACCGACCCGTATGATTATGGCAACAACAAATCTCGCTCGGCTACGCTATCCGGTAAAATGAAGGCGGCCAAATGGGAGTCTGGGATGGATAATTCGCCTATGTGGGATGATGCTGTATTTGATTCTATCAACCATCGTATGCTTTTGGCCGACGTAGGTTTAATGAGTTTGTACATTGCCGATTGCCGCAGCCTGGCCGAAATAGCCGCTGTTTTGGGCAAAACAGCGGATGCAAAAGAATTGACCGAAAGGGCAGAGAAGTATTCGAAAAAACTATCGACCATGTGGGATGATCAGTTTGGCCTTTACCTGAATAAAGACCTGGTAACGGGAAAATCGAGTTACCGTTTATCCCCAACACTTTTTTATCCCCTGCTGGCAAAAGTTGCTACCCAAAGCCAGGCCACCAGAATGATGAGAGAACATTTTTATAATCCCAATGAATTTTGGGGCGAATACATCATGCCTTCTATTGCCCGTAATGACACAGCTTATAAGGCCAACCATTACTGGAGAGGTAGAATTTGGGCACCACTGAATTTTTTGGTTTACATGGGTATGAGAAATTATGATTTGCCCGGTGCCAAAAAAGACATGGTTGAAAAATCCAAAAACCTGCTTTTAAAAACATGGTTGGGTGAAGGCCATGTGTGCGAAAATTACCACGCCGACAATGGCACTGGTGGAGAAGCCGACACCTGGAGTGATGCCTTTTATCATTGGGGTGCTTTGCTAGGTTTTACCGACATTATTGATCGGGGATATATGCCGCGTCCGGAGAGCAGTATCCCCTTGAAGAAAAATTAATTATAAAGGAATTTACATTTAGGTGTGTATGAATTTGAAAGTCATTGTATTCCTGTTAGGAATGGCGATACTGGGAAATATCAACTCGTATTCTAAAGTATACCTGAATGGAAAATAGCTTTATGAAACAGCCTCGCTAAAAAAGATTTCGATCCAGAGATCCTAAGAGGCGCACAGGACCAGGAAGGATCCCGCTACCAGTGGTACTGTTAAAGCAATAGCCGAAACACAACTATCTGGGTTAATTTTTACGGAAATATTCTTTTAATAATCTAAGGGCAGGTGAAAATATTTTCAAATTATGGCCAAAATAAACAAGATATATTATAAGCGTTCGGGTTTGTAAAAGTGCAACAGGACCCTATCCAAAAAAATATCGAAAACAATGAAAACGAAAATAGGACTATTTGGTATCGGGCTTGATACATATTGGCCTCAATTTGAAGGTTTACTCAATAAGCTGACCAATTACCAGACTCATATCAGAAATACGATTGAGCGTTATGATGTGGACGTAATTGATGCAGGTATGGTGGATAACCCTGTCAAAGCTGTTGAAGTAGCCCATCTTTTAAAAACCACTGATGTAGATATCGTATTCATATACATATCCACATATGCATTGTCGTCAACCGTTTTTCCTATAGCTCAAAAAGTAAAAGCGCCCATTATTCTTTTAAATATTCAACCTGTTGCCCAGCTCGATTATGAAAAATTTAATGCACTGAATGACCGCGGAAAAATGACCGGTGTTTGGTTGGAACATTGCCAGGCTTGTTCCGTACCTGAAATTGCCGGGGTTTTTAACCGTTTAGGGATCACTTACAATATAGTCACCGGTCACCTTCACGATATAAAAGTATGGGAGGAAATAGAAGCGTGGACAGATGCAGCCCGGGTGGTAAAGACGATGCGAAGCAACAGGATGGGTATTTTAGGGCATTATTATAGCGGAATGTTGGATGTGTACACCGACCTGACCCGGCAGAGTGCCACTTTTGGCACTCACTTTGAAATGCTCGAAATGTGTGAATTGAAGCAATACTGTGATGATGTCACACATGACCAACTTCATGCAAAAATATCTGAATTTCAAACCGCCTTCGATATAGACCCCGATTGTGATTCACATGAGATTGAACGTGCTGCCCGCACATCCGTGGCCCTCGACAAATTAGTAGAAATCCACCAATTGAATTCGCTGGCTTATTATTACGAAGGACAGCCTGGCAACGATTACGAAAATATTGTCACTTCCGTTATTGCCGGAAACACATTGCTGACAGGGAAAAATATTCCGGTAGCGGGTGAATGTGAAGTGAAAAATGCCCATGCAATGAAAATAATGGATGAATTGGGAGCTGGGGGTTCTTTTTCCGAATTCTACTTGATGGATTTTGTAGATGATGTCGTCTACCTTGGACATGACGGCCCTGCTCTTTTTACCATTGCTGAAGGCCGGGTGAAATTGGTGCCGTTACCTGTTTATCATGGGAAACCAGGTAACGGGTTGTCTATTCAAATGACCGTTAAACATGGACAGGTTACCTTACTTTCAGTAGTAGAAGGAAAGAACGAGATTTTTTTATTGGTTGCAGAGGGCCAATCAGTTCCAGGTCCTGTATTGGAAATAGGAAATACCAATAGCCGTTATAAGTTTCCGTTGGGTGCAAAAGAATTTATTGACAACTGGTCGAAACAGGGACCTGCACACCACTGTGCAATAGGCGTGGGACATGTTGCTGATAAAATAAAGAAAATTGGTTTTTTATTGAATATAAATGTTGTGGGTATATGATGCTAATTGGTCGGTAAAGCATCCATTTGAAACAAAAACCCAATCCTCTCGGATGTTCGGGCAAACCAGTCCCGTGCCAGTTTCACAGATCCAAAATATGAAACAGAATTACCGGAAATAGTTATGGAAGAGGTCTGTTGCAGAACTATTGTTGAATACGATCTATCCCCTATTCCATTGCACATACCAAAGCCTCGGTTACATAAATCATGTATCTGGAGGGAAGGAGACGCAGACAATCCGCATACCACCAAATACTGTTTGCATCAAGCAAGAAAATCCTGGAAGCGGATGAAGGAGACATGTGAGATACGGGTGGGTAGAAAGCAGTGGAATTTTCAGGTCCGGTATTCGTTTCAATAGAGTGAAAGATGGAGGAATTTATGTAAACTTCCGTCATGCTGAAAATGGATTATATACCCCGATGGATTAACCGGATTTATAATTGCCGTAACGGACCATGTAATTATTCTGCATATGCATCAATTATTCGCGGCAGGCAGGTATTTTTAAAAACTGAGAAGGTAAAAGATCCGGTTGCTGTCCGTTATGCCTGGCGTAGCTGGAGCATTTGTACGTTGTTCAATACCTACCTGTTAACAGCCTCATCATTTAGAAACAGACCAATGGGATAATGCGCCAGAGTCAAATTTTAAAATGTATTTCATCTTAAATAAAAAGAAACCGAAATTTTTGAACCTGCATTTATTTTACAAGTAGAATTTAAGCGAATTGAAACAGTATTTTCGTTTTGTACGATAGATGCAATGGATTGTTTTTTGCCATCTAGCGTAACCAACAGTTTACTGAATGTGTTGTTGTATTGCTTCCATAATTTCCCATCCAGGTCATATTACTTATATCTGTTAAATTCAATTTATTTTTTCAGTAAAATAGATTGGCAAATCGATCCATGCCAGACCAATATCGCGATTCATGTGACTTTGAATACCTTCTGGCATTTTTGCATCTCCATTGCCGTCATAAAAAACGGCCAAACGATTCCCAATCTGAACCACTGAGGGCAGACCTATGATATGTTTTGACCATGATGAATTAGTTGAATCCAAGACAACCGCTTTATTTGCAGGATTCCAATTATAAAGGTCTTTACTCCAGTAAACCCAAATAGCATCGGTATATTCAAGGGAATTCTTTAACCCGACATGATTGGTAAATAAAAACCAGGTTTGGTTTGATTTTTCAAAGTAGAGCGAAGTGTTTTCGATTTGCTCTTCAACCGGAAGAATGGGCTTTGCATCAATTTTCCAAATACTATCGAGGTTGGTAGTTCGCGCCAGGCCAATTGTCCTCATTATTTTTGGGTTACCTGTAGATGCTGAAAAGAACATCAAATAATTGTTCCCGTCCTTTATGATTTGCCCCGGACTGGTTGTGGCACCATAGTAAGTGCCTTCTTTGGGTTTAAACGGTGTAATATCGTAGCGTTTTTTCCAGGGGCCATTGGGGAAATTTCCTTCCGCTTTCATTGTTAGGTACGGAAATGCCGGAATGTAATTGGGTTTAGGCGTTACATTAGGCGTTCCCAAATAATACATGTGCCATTTATTTCCATCGAAAAACGTTGTACCATAAGATGCCGAGGCGCGATCGTTGCTCAAGGGCTTACCAAAATCGAGTATCGGCCCTTCAGCCTCCCAGGTTACCATATCTTTACTCACAGCCAGGCAAGTCAGCCAGCCTCTTGGTCCGGCTCCATCATAGTGCATATAAAATGTATCATTATATTGCCAAACCCAACTATCTCTGGCACCAATATAATCGCAACTATCTGGTCCTTGTCCATGCTTAAAAACAATACCTGCGTCTTTAGCTTCTATCCGAAATTTTGCCGAAGGTCGCTTATCCTGATAGTTATTTATTTGCTCAATGGGCGTTATTTCGGTTCCCTTAATTTCCTTGTTTTTGCATCCTGCAATAAGCAGTAGAGCCAACATACTAAAGTTTATAATTAGAGTTCTTTTCAATTGCATATATCTAAGTTTTCAGTATGTTTTTTGGGAGCTTTATTTCCTTTGTATTGCATCCAATAAAGAGTGTACTCGTAAGGCATGTATAATGTATACTGAATGTATTAAAATATATTTCATCTTAAATAAAAAGAAACCGCAATTTTCGAATGTGCATTTATTGTACAAGCAGTATTTAAATGAATTGAAATTGTATTTTCGTTTTGTTCGATAGAGGCAATAGATTGCTTTTTGCCATCTAGCGTAACCAACAGTTTACTGCTTTTTTTATGCTCCGGAGTTGCCAGCAAAATTGTCTTTATTTCAACAGTTCCGTATTCGACCTCTAACTCGGACTTTTGTCCTGAATTATTTTGGGTTTGTGAAAACAGGCCCCAGGCAGCCGATGTAGAAAAGAAGGATGAATGTTTTTCCGGTTGCCATACGGGTTTAAAGCCTATTATTTTTTGAGGTCCATCGTAGATAAAACCTTGTAACGCCAACAAAACTGACCAACTACTTAATGCCCTTCCGTAGAAATCGCCACATTCGTCTTCACCAAAAGGACTGCCACAACCAAATACCGTAGAATTATTAGCCATGTGGACTTCGCCCTTTGCCCTTAATCTTCCATCATACCTTTTTGCGATTGCTTCGACCATTTCTAATCCCTCGTTTATCATTCCATATTGAAGCATGGTTGCAGCTGCTGCGTACTCAAAACCACTCATTACTTCATTGTAATAAAGTATCGTATTTTTTGGAATTCCTGCAGGGTGTTTGAACATTTGCCATCCGGCATCTCCAGTGCCCAAAAAATCGCGAAAAGCAGCTTTGTAACCACTTCCGGTATCGGTAAATTTATTTGTATTGTAAATTTTTAATAAAGCCATACGGGTGCGATCCTGCGGGTAAACCTGACCAAGTGCGAGTTGGTTTGCCCACCACTGGCCCAGCAACATGTCAATTGAAACCGCATCGGCCATCACTTTAGTGTTGGGCAAATTTTCGGTTTTCTCTTTATAATAACCCAGGTTATTATCCCAAAGTTGTGCATTTTGATTTGCCACTCCGGTAGTCCATAAGTTGTTGTAGGCTGAAGCAGAAGCAGCATCCCCCATGATGACAGCCATTTTTTCGCTGGCTTTTAACGCAGCCATATATAATGAACCAATCCATGGCGAAGTGCCGGAAACATTACAATCAAGGGTATTGTGATGAGTGCCCGACATCATCCCGTCCTTGTCGCTGTCAAACGTGGATATTGCATAATTCATTGCTTTTTTTGTCTGCGCCCATGAAGCAACCAGAAAGTTATTATTACCGGATAGCACATGCTCTCTATAAACTCCCAGGATAGTTCCAAAATGACCATCCATCGCATTAAGAAGTTGACCATCCCTTGCAGGCAAAAGGCCTTCGGTTGTCTGGGTGTTTAAATCCTGTACGCGCAAAATTCTCCCTAATGCAGGAAATAATCGGGCATGCCCCTGAGCATAATGGTAAACATGTTTGCAGTTTCCCAACCATTCCTCATTATTCGAAGTGCTTTCCCATAACCCAAAATAGCCCTTTTTAGTCCAGAAAGCAGTAGGTGACTTTAGTACACAAATGTTTGATGAAATTCGGTCGAGTATGTAGCGTGGAATATTTGACGAGTAAAGTGTTTTATGATACAACCTGGTTTTTGCATCCAGATCGTTGAATTTCTTAAACACATAATTATCTACCTCACTGGCATTAGCCCACCAATTTTCGTATTGATTGCCCCCTTCGGGGAAATACCATTGAGGAATATCCTTTCTTCCAAAACTCCCTTTCGGGAAATACCAGCTCAAAACAAATGTAATGGTTCTTTCAGCTCCCGAATTAAGGGTAAAACTCTTTGCCAATGCTCCATCAACAGTAATTCCTGTTTGTGGGCTTTCTGCCTTCATATTTCCAGATAAAAGTCCATCATCTGAAAAATCATTAAACAACGAAGTAATGCTTTCCCAGGACGAATTACCGGTCATATTCGATTCATAGGCTGATAATTGCATACTCCCTCCCGCTCCGACCATTTTTAAAGACGTTCGACCGGCTTCCCACGTAATTGTATTCTGATTGCTGCCATACCCTTTACAGTTTCTGTTATTAGGCCCGGAAATCGTATCGTAACCGGTAAACCCGACTGCGTTCTGCTGCGAGCTAAGAAGGCTTACAGCAACATTCCCGGCGGAGTTGTTTTTCACTGTTATCCGAAAAATTGCACATGGGATGGCTGAATTTTTTAAGTCCATTGGGATTAAAGGATTATATGCTTCCAGCTTAACTTTTACGGGTAACTTACTGTCACTGAAATTGTACCAGCCAAAAGGATATTCCCCCTGAAATGAAAGACCTCCCATGGCCGGGAATAAACCTGCTGAAGACGTTTGAAGCGCTCTTACCACCGTGGACTCTTTTGTCTTTGTACGTATTGCAAAAAAGCTGTTGGGTACAATTCCTGTTCCTTTGCGCTCTTCAAAATTATTGAATATCTGCCACCATGTCCTTTCTGCTTTACCATTCATACGAATTACACTACCTCCAATTGCACCTACGGGAAAATCAATGGC
The DNA here is from genome assembly GCA_038204535.1 of Chitinophagales bacterium. GTDB lineage: Bacteria > Bacteroidota > Bacteroidia > Chitinophagales > Chitinophagaceae > Segetibacter. The sequence goes on from JBBRCW010000195.1 coordinate 8,579, forward strand.
TGTGAGATATTGATTCTTGTAGGAATGTGCTGAATTTGCAAATGAATTAACTGATAAAGGTGCTTTGGTATTCCCTGGATTTTGTGTTTTTCCTCTTAACGCCGGGAAACATAAAAATATAATAACAAGTTGAAGTTCTAATTTATGTTTCATAACGCTATTCTTTTGGATTTTACAAAAAAATCAACAAAAACAAATAATAAAGGATGCTGAGGCATTTTGTCTCAATTGAAAGACCCTCTACAATTTTTTTTCACTATAAAACTGATTGTAATATTGGCATTTAGATTTTACCAGCCTGGGTTTTGAATAAGGTTTAAACTAGCTTAATTTTCAAATATTTTAAACGTATTAAATTCTTCTAATGAGTAATATTTCTTGAGAACAAGTCTCCTTGCTTAAGTTTGATATTTTTTCCAAAATTTAATAAAGGGTAATTCTCAATTTTTATGGATGATAATGTGAGATTGCCATGCAATAATTTTAAATCAATCAATAACATTTTGCTTTGGTGCTTGATATTTATTGTACCCCAGGCATATCCATTAGACCAAAAATATTTGCCCGGCTTTGACGTAAACCCAATTGAGTTATCTAAAGCAGAATAATTAAATCCCGAAAAGGCTGGTATAGCTGACCAGCTTGCCATGGCCCTTGCATAGTGATGTCCACACTCCGGTTCATCAAAAGGATTTCTCTTCTGTCCATCAAAACGATTCCTTATACTTCTTATACATTTCAATGCATTTTGCTGCTGCCCCTCATAAATCATTCCCACAGCTGCTGTATATTCAAAGCCTGACATAGACTCAGCGAAATATGGAAAGGGCACTTTCAGCCTTCCTTTTGGCCAGCTTGCCATAATCAATCCTGCTTCATCATCCATTACATAAGAGCGCATATTATTAAAGACTGTATCAAACCTTGATACGTAATTGTATTTCATGATCGTTTTCAACGTAGTTCGAATATGCTCTTTATTTGCAAGGTATCCCAAACCACAAATATGAGCCATGTACTGACCAGCCAGTTGATCAACCAGACACCCTTTGCCTAATTGAAAATCAGGGATTGCAGCATTTGGATCTTCCATATTAATAAACCCGAAAGTTTTAGGGTCAGTTATTTTATGCTCGTAGTATTCTCCATTGAATAAATATTCATCCACCCATTTGCTTCCTTTCGCATGAATTTCATTACATTTTTTTGCGAAATCAGGCTCATCCATTGCAAGGGCCATTGCTGCTGCCGCTTTAAGCGCACCGAAATACCAAAATTGCATTTGAGGGTTAGGACCAAAATAATCTACATCCATGGTATTGTGTTGTGATCCTTCCTGAACGCCATCTTCGTTTGCATCCCAGCCACCCTTCACCCATGCGTAGGACATGGCTGCTTTTACTTTTGGCCAATGTTGTTTTAACCAATAATTGTCTCCGCTGAATTTCCATTCGCGATAAAACCGCATGATTGCCCCCATTTGACCATCGGCTGCTGCAACATGATCAATATTCAAGTTATCTTCCAGCGGCAGGTTCACACGATTCATCATTTTGCCGTTTGGCTTTGTACCATACTTAAATTCTACTTCTCTCATGCTCCTGGCAAGATTGCCGAACAAAAAGCCCGTAGCCGTTTCGTAATTCCAGACATGAGTGCAATTACCATAACAAGAACCTGCTTCATCCATCACCCCTTCCCAGCCCATCAAATTTCCCGAGGGTAACCTGAACACCGTTTGAGAACGGAGTGTTGATAGGTTAAACAAAGCTGCTTCTTTCACTTCCTGCGGAAAATCGCTTTGGATTACTGCATTTACAAAATCAATCGTTGTTGATTCAAGTGCGGGTAATTTGTCAGCTACTCTGTCTATCACATCCCATGCATCTTTGAACTGAGATGTATAATAGTTTCCAATGACCTTTCCTTTATTACCAAAGCTCCAGGACTTATTCCAATCAAGCCTGTTAGGAAAATGCCAGGTAAAATAAAACGTGTACGTGGCAGTACTCTTTGCAGGAATTTTTTTCTTCACTGATAATGATGCCATCGGATTATTATCCACCAGTGTAGGTTTATCGGTAAGCATCCCGTTTTCACTAAAATCATCCCAAAAATCAAGCAATGCGTTTTCCCAATCATTTGTCCTTGACGAACGACGATAAGTAACTGTTTCTTTATCTGGTGTTGTTAAAGCAATTGTACCCCATGCCGCATCCTTTTTATCAACACTATCACTCCACATGTAGATACCCTTTACACCTGTTGTTTCCCTAATACTATTTTGATTATGTTTTGCTCCCCCATACACCATATCACCTTTCCAGTTTTTGGATTGAATACTTCCATCAATGCCAATAAAGTTTCTTAGTGTACCGCATACCGCTACTTCAAGTGGTGCATCTGAAAGATTTGTTACTTCATATTGAAGAATTGCAATTGGAATACTGCTGGCATTTTCATCTCCGGGAACCAATGGATTAAATCCCTTTATCTTAACACTAACAGGCATAAATTTATCTGATAAATTTACCTGTCCAAAAGGATAAGCCGCATCAAAGCTTGCAGACGAAAAACGGGGAAGACCATGATGATTTACAGAACGGCCCTCGTAATGCTGAAACTCACTAGGATCAAGTGGTCCAAGCAGTGCTTTTGTCATCGCCTTTGTTTTGGCAGGCTTACAATAGATCGCAAAGAATGGGGCCTGGTTCCCGTCAGTAATGGTACTAAACTTAATACCTGGCTTATTCATTATTTCCCAGTCTTTGAGCTCTCCTCTTCCTCCAAGAGAAACTGTACCTGTTCCAACACCACCCAGAGGAAGTGCAATATTTAATAAATGCTTGCCATCGTAGTGCTTTAATATGGGCCATTGTTTTTGCTGGGCAATACATGTTACACTCACATTAATAGCTATAAGGATTTGCAGGCAGGAATATTTGACTTTCATATCACTAGATTAAGGTTTAATAAAGAGTTATTTGATCTTGGATGGCTATGAAATAACAGTTTACGCTCTTGCTTATGGACAGCTGCTGGGTGCTTGCTACTTCTATCGAGGTTGCCAGATACTGTAGTAATGTACGCACATTCCATTTTTTAAAAAAATGAATTTGTTCGCCGGGAAAGTTCCACTTATGCTTTTTCTGCATCATCGATTTGTTATGGTAAAGAAATTGAATCAATAGCCACCCCAAGTAATTGTCTACATATTTGATCCAGGCTCTTCCGGGAACCTTTTATATGTATGGTGCGATGAACATGCTGCATTTGTTCACCTGGCTTTAACGCCGCAGCGGGAGAAGAACTTTCTACTTCATAAAATTGCCCGAGTTGCCCTCCGTTTACTGGTCCGTCATTATATGAATTCACAGCATCACCTTCAAAAGGATGCTCCTGTATTTTCCAGAGCGAGTTTACATAATCATTTTCCCCTTTATGTAAAGAAAATTGCGATACAGAAAATACTTCGTTAATACCATCATAACTGGCTAAAAATGGTAAGGCCCTTAACGGGCTGATGCCTATTTTACTCCGAAAGCCTGCATCTGCCTTAAAAAGCAGGAGTCCATCATTTAGTTTTAATCGGCTGGCTGGTACTTTACCAAAATAGTCATCCGTCACAATCTTCCCCAGGTGAGAAGAATCTCCTTTTCTGAAAGGCAAAGCCACAGTGGTTTTATCAGTAGCATTCAGCATGCTTAAAATCCAAATCGACAGCATCCCGCCTTTCTTATCCCATGACCTGCTGCCGGTATTTTCTATCCTGTTTTCGGATTCAAATCCCACCACCTTAACATCCTCGGGAACCGTTACTCCTAAAACACTGTCAATATTTTTTTTGGTTAGTAAACGAATATCCCGGTTTACTTTAAGATCGAATTCACTTCCCGAATAATTTATGAAATGCATTTCTTTTTCAAAGGAAGCCGACGCTGTTGTAAAAGAAATTAGCCGGAACGGCTCTGTGTCCAGTTCTTTGGGCACAAACCAATTTTCCAGATCGAATGTGACTCCTTTTTTAAAATAAATAGAAAACTGGCCTCCCTCTGGCCCCAGCCATAAACGTTCTTCACCACCATAAACGTTGATGTGGGCCGCACGTTGACCGCTTTCAATCAAGGCATGGTTTACCCACCCAAAACTCATACCCTTCAGCCCTTCCACTGTACTCGTCATAACCCTGCCCTGGTAGGCGGGTAGCACAATGATTTGCGGTCCCGAACTGTCATTACCAAGTACCAGCAAATCTTTATGATATCTTCTTAAAAAATTATAATCATACCCAAAAGTACCTTTTACATAAGCTGCTGGCGGTGTGGCAGCGCTTTCTTTGTTTTTACCCGTGCCGTCATTGCATGACAGGGACAAAACAATCATAATAAAAAACA
>JBBRCW010000196.1:0-12911 GCA_038204535.1 Chitinophagales bacterium
AAAGTGGTTAAAATCTTCGCAGAAAAGAATTATTTATTAATCAGTGGTTCTGTTCCCGGCCACAATGGTTCCATCGTTTTAATACAGAAATAATATGCAAGCAGACGTTTTAGATATAAAAGGTAAAACTACCGGCAGATCGGTTGAACTGCCTGACGAGATATTTGGCGCTGAGCCAAACGAACATGTGGTGTATCTGGCTGTAAAACAATACCTCGCTTCGCAGCGCCAGGGTACCCACAAGGTTAAGACCCGTGCCGAAGTTCAGGGTGCAAGCCGCAAATTACACAAGCAAAAAGGTACCGGTGGCGCCCGTAAGGGTAACATTCGTAACCCTTTGTACAAAGGTGGTGGTACCATTTTTGGCCCAAAGCCGCACCGTTACGACATTAAGCTGAACCGTAAAGTGAAAGACCTGGCTAAGATTAGCGCGTTGTCTCATAAGGCGCAGGAAAAATCAATTTTCGTGGTAGAAGATATTACCATGGAAACACCAAAGACAAAAGCATTTGTTGAAGTGATGAATAGCTTGAATGTTAATGACAAGAAAGCCTTATTTGTTGTTTCGGAATATGATGAAACATTGTACCTGAGCAGCCGTAACATTCCAAACGCAGCCACTGTTTTGTTAAGCGATGTAAATACTTACGAAATTGTAAACGCCGATGTGTTGGTTTTAACCGAAAGCGCAGCAAAAATATTTAGTGAGGAAGAAGTAGAAGAAGTAGCATAAGTTAATTTTCAAATTAGATACAATGAAACTATCAGAAGTTCTGGTAAAACCGATACTGACAGAAAAAGCAAACGCACAGCAGGAAAAGCTGAGAAGGTATGCTTTTAAAGTTGCCCGCAAGTCTAACAAACTTGAAATTAAAAAGGCTATAGAAGAGTTTTACGGTGTAACGGTGGTGGATGTTAATACCGCAGTAATACCAGGTAAAAATAAAACCCGTTACACAAAAGCCGGTTTTGTAAAAGGCCAGAAGCCTGCTTTTAAAAAAGCATTTGTAACCGTTGCTGAAGGTGAAACGCTGGATATCTACGGAAGCATCTAAACTCCCGGCCCCTGTAGTGGGGGGAGAAGGGATATAAGAATGGTCATGCATGACCGCAAATATTGCAAACAGTTTAAAACAAAATTCCCTTAAGGGGCATTAGTTATGGCACTTAGAAAATATAAACCAACCACAGCAGGTACCCGATGGAGAATTGGTAATGCCTATGCTGAAATAACAACCGATACTCCCGAAAAGAGTTTGCTGGATGTTAAGAAGAGAACAGGCGGAAGAAACTTTCAGGGTAGAAGAGCGATGAGATATATTGGTGGCGGACACAAGAAGCAATACCGCATCATCGATTTTAAAAGAGATAAGAAAAACATACCTGCAACTGTTGCAAGTATCGAATACGATCCAAACCGTACTGCATTCATAGCCTTACTGCATTATGCTGATGGCGAAAAGCGCTACATTATTGCGCCCCAGGGTTTGCAGGTTGGCGCTACCGTATTAAGCGGCGATGCTGTTGCTCCTGAATTGGGTCATGCATTGCAAATGAAGAACATGCCTTTGGGTACTGTAATTCATAATATTGAAATGCAGCCGGGGCAGGGTGCAAAATTGGTAAGAAGCGCAGGTGCAAGTGCACAATTGAGCAATAAAGAAGAAAAGTACGCTGTGCTTAAAATGCCTAGCGGCGAGTTAAGAAAAATACTGATCAACTGTTACGCTACCGTAGGTGTGGTTAGCAATAGCGACCACAGTTTGCAGAGCATGGGTAAAGCCGGCCGAAATGTTTGGAAAGGTATCCGCCCTCGTGTACGTGGTGTAGCTATGAACCCTGTGGATCACCCAATGGGTGGTGGTGAAGGTAGAGCTAGTGGCGGACAGCCTCGCAGCAGAACCGGCCAATACTCAAGAGGTCTTAAAACCAGGACCAGAGGAAAAGGAAGCGATAAACTGATCATTCAAAGAAGCAACGGTAAGAAGCTGGCAAAATAGTCAATAGTGAGTTGTGAATAGTGAGTGGTGAGTTCTTCAACTGACAACTCACAACTGACAACTCACCAGGTAATAACAGAAATCTGACAATCAGAAATCAAAAAATAAAACATGGGTCGTTCAATTAAAAAAGGTCCTTACGTAGCAGCCAAACTGGAGGGTAGGGTTTTGTCTATAAACGAGGGAAGTGCTAAGAAGTCGGTTATCAAAACATGGTCCCGTCGTTCTACCATTACCCCTGATTTTGTGGGCCATACGTTTGCTGTTCATAATGGCAATAAGTTTATTCCGGTGTATGTAACTGAATTTATGGTTGGCCATAAATTGGGAGAATTTGCACCAACCCGAAATTTTAAAGGACACTCTAACAAAAAACAATAAAAAGGCTTAAGGCAGATGGCGAAAGGCAAGGGAAAATACCTGAACCTTACACCTTTAACCTGTAACCTTCAAACAGATACAAATGGAAGCAGTAGCAAAATTGAGGAATTACCCGACTTCGCCACGTAAAATGCGTTTGCTGGCAGATCTTATTCGTGGTATGGCAGTTGAAAACGCCTTGGCCACGCTTGAGCATCATCCTAAACACCCTGCAACACCCCTGGGCAAATTGCTTAAGAGTGCTATCAATAACTGGGAGCAGAAGAATGAGGGTACCAGTGCGGCAGATGCTGACCTGGTAGTGAAAACCATTTTTGTTGATGGAGCGAGAACGTTACGCCGTATGCGTCCGGCACCTCAGGGGCGTGGATATCGCATTCGTAAACGTAGCAACCACGTTACCATTTTTGTAGACACAAAAACAACTGAAGTTTCGAAGAACGTATATGGTTCAAGAGTAAAAGAGGCTTCAAAAACTAATTCGTAAAACTTATATATCCGAAATATGGGTCAGAAAACAAATCCTATTGGTGCAAGGCTTGGTATCATTCGTGGATGGGAAAGTAACTGGTACGGTAATCACAAAGACTACGCAAGCAAACTTATTGAGGATCATAAGATCAGAACATATCTTATGGCGCGTATCAATAAAGGTGGTATTGCTAAGATTGTTATCGAGCGTACGCTGGGTAAACTAATCATAACCATCCATACTTCTAAGCCTGGTATCATTATAGGTAAAGGTGGCGGAGAGGTTGACCGTGTAAAAGAGGAACTGAAGAAATTAACCGGTAAAGACGATGTGCAGATCAACATTCTTGAAATCCGCCGTCCCGAACTGGATGCGAATATTGTAGCAGATACCATTGCCCGACAGATCGAAAACCGTATCAATTTTAAGAGAGCTATTAAAATGGCAATTGCTTCTGCGCTTCGTATGGGTGCTGAGGGAATTAAAGTAAAGGTAGGCGGACGTTTAGGTGGCGCGGAGATTGCCCGTAGCGAAGAGATTAAAGCTGGCCGTGTTCCCCTGCATACTTTCCGTATGGATATTGATTACGCAAACGTTTTTGCCCTGACCGTATATGGTAAGATTGGTATTAAAGTTTGGATATGTAAAGGTGAAGTTTTAGGAAAGAGAGAATTGAACCCGAACTTTATTGGTGGTAAAGATGCCGGTGCGCCAAGTAGCGAAAGAAGAGATGGAGGCCGTGATGACAGAGGCGGATTTAGAGGCGGCGGCGATAGAAGAGATAACCGCGGTGGCGGTGGCGGCGGAGGAAGAGACAACCGTGGCGGTGGCGGCGGAAGAAGATAGCCCCCTAAATCCCCCAAAGGGGGACTTTATAAACGACTTTTAATAATCGAAAGGTTTGAGTGTAGGATAAACCCGAAACAAGAAACCTGAAACTTGAAACTATAATAAGATGTTACAGCCGAAAAGATCGAAGCACAGAAAGATGCAGAAAGGCCGCATGAAGGGCGATACCAAACGTGGCGCTACTTTAGCCTTTGGCTCTTTTGGATTAAAAGCTTTGGATTCTGTATGGTTAACTAACCGTCAGATCGAGTCTGCCCGCCAGGCAATGACCCGTCATATGAAGAGAGAAGGAAATGTTTGGATCCGTATTTTTCCAGACAAGGTTATCACGCACAAGCCTGCCGAGGTAAGAATGGGTAAGGGAAAGGGTAATCCTGAGTACTGGGCTGCAGTGGTGCAACCAGGACGTATTTTGTTCGAAGCTGATGGCGTAAGCGAAGAAGTGGCCAAAGGCGCATTTGAACTGGCTGCACAAAAGCTGCCGATCAAAACAAAATTCGTTATTCGCAGAGAGTTACAGGCTTAAAAAAATAATTTGAAGATTTGTTGAGCTTATTTTCAAATTGTCAAAATAGAAACATTTTCAAATTAATAACAATGGCTGATAAGAAAGTTGAATTTAACAGGAGCCTGAAGGAGATCAATGAATCTGATCTGCGGGCACGCATTCAGGAAGATGAAATGCGCCTGAAGAAGCTTGAGTTTGCTCATGTGATCTCTCCGCTGGAAAATCCCATGACCATTAGAGCTTTAAGAAAAGATGTGGCTCGTTTAAAAACAGAATTACAGAAAAGAAAGTTAGGCATCTAACTATAAATAACAGTTAACATGTTAGAAAGAAATTTGCGTAAAACAAGGACCGGTTTTGTTAGCAGTAATAAAATGGAAAAAACCATTACTGTTGAAATCGAGAGAAAGGTAAAGCACCCGCTTTATGGTAAGTTCGTAAAGAAGACCACTAAGTTTCATGCACACGACGAGAAAAACGAGTGCAGCATCGGGGATCTTGTAAAAATCATGGAAACCCGTCCGCTTAGTAAAACAAAGCGCTGGAGATTGGTTGAAGTGGTTGAGAAGGTTAAGTAAAAGGCCCCCTAAATCCCCCAGGGGGACTTTTGAACGGCTTAATTTATACAATAGATTTTTAAAAGAACCCTCCTTCGGAGGGCAGGGAGGCTTAAAATGATACAGCAAGAAAGCAGATTGAACGTAGCTGATAACAGCGGTGCCAAAGAAGTTTTGTGCATTCGCGTACTGGGCAACTCTGGCCAGGACTACGCAAGGATCGGTGATAAAATAGTGGTGACTGTTAAAGACGCTATGCCTGCGGCTGGTGTTAAAAAAGGTACTGTTTCCAAAGCGGTAATTGTTCGTACCAAGAACAAATTGCGCCGTAAAGACGGTTCTTACATTCGGTTCGACGACAATGCGGTTGTATTGTTGAATGCATCGGACGAGCCAAGAGGTACCCGTATTTTTGGACCAGTGGCCAGGGAGTTACGCGATAAGGGATACATGAAGATCATATCGCTGGCACCGGAGGTTCTTTAAGTGAGTGGTTAATGGTGAGTGGAGAGTAATAAATTTTCACTGACAACTCACAATCACAACTGACAACTCACATCAGCCGAAGCAACCACTGCGGTACAAGTGAGTTCCGATTAATCGAATTTGTGATAACACAACAAAAGTTAAATAGAGAGCGATAGCTTGAAAAATAAAAAAAAATGAGCAACAGATTTAAACCCAAATTCAACATCAAGAAAGGCGACCAGGTGGTGGTTATCGCCGGCGATGATAAAGACCTGAAGAAACCACGCACCGTGCTGGAAGTGATTTTGGAAAAAGGTCGTGTTGTGGTGGAAGGTGCTAACATCGTTACCAAACATACTAAACCCAGTGCTAAAAACACAAAGGGTGGATTGGTAAAAATAGAAGCTTCAATTAACATTAGTAATGTAATGTTATGGGATGTTAAAGCGGGTGCGCCTACCAAGGTAAAGCGCGACCGTGTTGATGGTAAATTAGTTCGTATTGCAAAAAAATCAGGGGAGGTAATTAAATAATGGCTACTACTACATATGCTCCGAGGCTGGCAGATAAGTACAAAAAAGAAGTTGTACCTGCATTAATGAAAAAATTTGGTTACAAATCTGTAATGCAGGCGCCTAAGCTTCAGAAGATTTGTTTAAACCGTGGTGTAAACGGTGCTGTAACCGATAAAAAGCTGGTTGATGTTGCGGTGGATGAACTGACAACGATCTCTGGTCAAAAAGCGGTTGCAACAATGTCTAAGAAAGATATCTCAAACTTTAAGCTGAGAAAAAATATGCCAATTGGTGCAAGGGTAACTTTGCGTGGTGTAAAAATGTATGAATTTTTAGACAGGCTGGTATCTGTTTCTTTGCCTCGTGTACGCGATTTCAAAGGAATTAACGATAAGTCTTTTGATGGCCGTGGTAACTATACTATGGGTGTTACAGAACAAATCATTTTTCCTGAAATAGATATTGATAAGGTAAATAAGATTACCGGTCTAGATATAACTTTTGTAACCTCGGCAAATACCAACGAAGAGGCTTATGAGTTGCTGAGAGAAATGGGTATGCCTTTTAAAGGAGCTAAAAAAGAAATTCAAGAATAATAATTTTGAGATATCGGGATTTTGAGATTTTGGGATTTGCCAAAGTCGGAGATCACCACATCACTCAATCACAAAATCAGAAATAAACAAATATGGCAAAAGAATCTGTAAAAGCCAGGCAAAGAAAGAGGGAGAAAATGGTAGCTAAGTTTGCTGAAAAGCGTGCTGCGTTGTTAGCTGCAGGCGATAGGGCAGGTTTAGATCTGTTACCAAAAAATGCTTCTCCTGTTCGATTAAAAAATCGTTGCCAGTTAACAGGCCGCCCAAGGGGATACATTCGTTACTTTGGTTTATCGAGAAACGTATTTCGCGATATGGCATTGCAAGGAAAAATTCCGGGTATTACCAAATCAAGCTGGTAGTATTGAAAATAGCAGCAGTTGTTTTGGATGATTGTTGTTGAATGTTATAAAACTATTTTTAAAATTTATTCCAATTGTTCCGATTTGGTTCGGAATGTAGGAGGGCAAAATTATGGTAACTGATCCTATAGCAGACTTTTTAACACGGGTTCGTAATGCTCAGATGGCTAATCACAGAATTGTAGAAATTCCGGCCAGTAATTTAAAGAAGCGTATCACCGAGATCTTATATGACAAAGGGTATATTCTTAAATACAAATTTGAGGATGATAGTAAGCAAGGTGTTATTAAGATAGCCTTGAAATATGATGCAGCCACTAAAATACCCGCTATTCGCAGTTTAGAGCGTGTAAGCCGCCCGGGTCTTCGTCAGTATTCGAAACCAGGCGAGTTTAAAAGAGTGAAGAATGGTTTAGGCATCGCCATCATATCTACCAGCAAAGGTGTTATGACAGATAAAGAGGCCAAGGCAGGTAATGTAGGCGGAGAGGTGCTTTGCTACATATATTAGAGGCCCCCGGCCCCTAAAGGGGTGTAAGAGAGCAGAATTGAATAAGAAACTGGTTTGAAAATTTAAGCCTATGTCGTGGCTGAACACAAATCAGAAATCGTAAATTATAAAATCAGAAATCGACTATGTCACGTATAGGAAAACAACCGGTTGTTTTAACACAGGGTGTTACGGTTACAATCAGTAAAGACAATGTTGTTACAGTAAAAGGCCCCAAAGGCTCGTTAACACAGCAGGTGGATAGGGATATTAAAGTGGAGGCAAAGGATAATGAATTGCTGATTACCCGTCCAACCGATCAAATACGTCATCGTGCTATGCACGGGTTGTATCGGTCATTGATTAGTAATATGGTTAAAGGAGTTACCGACGGATTTAAGAAGCAACTTGAATTAGTAGGTGTGGGTTATAAGGCCGTTAACACAGGTAATGTTCTTGATCTTGCTTTGGGTTTTTCTCACAATATAATTGTAGAAGTGCCATCTGAATTAAAGGTTACCACCGAAACTTTAAAAGGACAGAACCCTAAGATATTTTTAGAAGGAAGCGACAACCAGCTTTTAGGTGCTGTTGCTGCAAAAATTCGCAGTTTACGTAAGCCGGAGCCGTACAAAGGAAAAGGTGTTCGCTACAGCGATGAATTCATCCGTAGAAAAGCTGGTAAGGCTGCTGGTAAGTAAGAAACCGCTGGCCCTTTAAGTGGGAACAAACAAGGGTTAATGATAATAAATTTCCTCACTCACCACTAGAGCTGGGGGCAAAAAATAAACAATGGACAAATTAATTAAAAGGCAAAAAATCAGGTATCGGATCCGCAGAAAGGTTTCTGGTACTACCGCAAAACCTCGCCTTTCGGTTTTTAGAAGCAATGCCGAAATTTACGCTCAGCTAATTGACGACACAACCGGTACTACAATTGCCGCTGCTTCGTCTCGCGAAAAGGAAATTGCTGCACAAAAAGTTCCTAAAGTGGCTAAGAGTAAGTTGGTAGGTGAGTCTGTGGCCCGTAAAGCAATTGCATTAGGCGTATCAGCTTGTATTTTTGACCGCGGCGGTAATTTGTATCATGGCCGGGTTAAGGCTGTAGCCGACGGAGCCAGAGAAGGTGGCCTACAATTTTAATAATCGAATTTTAAATTTTGATCTCATACAATGTCAAAAGCAATTTTAAATAAAGTAAAGGGCGGTGACCTGGAACTAAAAGAGAAAGTGGTATCTATAAACCGTGTGGTTAAGACTACCAAAGGTGGACGTACATTTAGTTTTTCCGCTTTGGTGGTTGTGGGTAACGAAAAAGGTGTGGTCGGACATGGTTTAGGAAAGGCAAAAGAAGTACAGGAAGCTATTACGAAAGGTATTGAAGACGCAAAAAAGAACCTGATAAAAGTTCCCATTATGCACGGTACTATTCCGCACGATCAATTGGCAAAAGAAGGTGCTGCAAAAGTACTTATTAAGCCGGCTGCTCATGGTACGGGTGTATTGGCTGGTGGCAGCATGCGTGCTGTATTGGAGAGTGCAGGTTTAACTGACGTGTTGGCGAAAAGCCTGGGTTCTGCAAATCCGCACAACGTGGTAAAAGCTACTTTTAAGGCACTTGCTTTACTAAGAGAGCCCATTCAAATTGCCAGGACCAGGAATATTAGTTTAAAAAAGGTATTTGGAGTATAAGGATCTTATCGCCTTTATTGGAAAAGAGGTTCTGTATTTTATAATTTAAAATTTTGCCCCTTACGGGGTTTGGGGATATGAAAAATATTAAAATAACTCAGGTTAAAAGTGGCATTGACAGAAACGAAACTGCAAAAAGAACTTTAGTTGCTCTTGGTTTGCGTAAGATGAATGCCAGTGTAGAGGTTGCCGCTACTCCCCAGATTTTAGGGATGGTTAGAAGGGTCAATCACTTAATAAAGGTTGAGGAGGTTGCAGATGTTCAGCCAAAAGTTGAAACTGTAAAAGCTGAACCTGGAGATGCCAAAAAAGATACGGCTGAGGTGCCGGCAGCAGAATCAGTTACAAATGGTACACCTGCTGCTGAAGAAAATGATTAAAGAAATAATGAGGATGTAATATCCTCATTTGGCTGTCAGGCTTTTTTGCTGTCTATAAAAATATTCGAAAAATAAAAGCGAGGGGAATTAACCCCGTTGAGTTAAAATTGACAAAATGAAATTACATACTTTAAGGCCCGCGAAAGGAGCAACCCACAAAGAAAAAAGATTGGGTCGCGGTGAAGCATCTGGTAAAGGTGGTACTGCTACAAAAGGAAACAAAGGCGGACAAAGCCGGGCTGGTTACAAAAGCAAAATGGCCCACGAAGGTGGTCAAATGCCTATTCAGCGCCGGTTACCAAAGCGTGGTTTCAAAAATATTAACCGTATTGACTATAAAGTAATCAATATTGGGCAGATTGAACATCTGATTGAAAAATATGGTTTCAGCGAAATTAATCCTGAAAATCTTTACATCAACGGATTGATCGCCCAAAACGATTTGATAAAAGTTTTAGGTAATGGTGAATTGAAGGCTGCTATTGCTGTGAAAGCAAACGCGGTAAGTGAAAAAGCTAAAGCGGCGATTGAAGCTGCTGGCGGCAGCGTTGAAATTGTCAGGTAATTTTAACGATATTTGCCAGACGCATCAAAGATGCGTCTTTTTGGTTTTAGAGATTAACTCCTATAATTTAAGAATCAGTGAAAAAACTTATTCAGACACTAAAGAATATTTGGACGATTGAGGAACTGCGAAGCAAGATAATTGTAACGTTAGCTTTAATTTTTACCTATCGTTTAGGAACCCATATTGTGCTTCCCGGTATGAATCCTAACCTGCTGGCATCGGCCCAGGCGAATGCTGCCCAAAATGGTTTGCTGGGTTTGTTTGATACTTTTGCCGGCGGTGCGTTTTCCCAGGCCTCCATTTTGGCTCTGGGTATCATGCCTTATATCTCGGCTTCCATCTTTATGCAGTTAATGACCATATTAGTTCCGCAATTGCAAAAGGTGCAGAAAGAAGGTGATAGCGGACGGAAGAAAATTAACCAGTGGACTCGTTACCTGACGGTGATCGTTACTGCCTTTCAGGCAAGTGCCTATGTTGCCTACCTTAACGGTCCGGGCTATGCTGAGGCAATCATTCCCGCATACAAAGCATTCTTTCCTTTTTCAACCATATTAACCTTAACTGCAGGTACGCTGTTTGTAATGTGGTTAGGCGAAAAAATTCAGGACAAGGGACTTGGAAACGGTACCTCTATTATAATCATGGTTGGTATCCTTGCCCGTTTTCCGCAGGCCCTTATTCAGGAGTTCGGTGCAAAGCAGGCCAGAGGCGGCGGCGGATTATTGATCTTTCTAATTGAGATAGCTATTTTTATAGCTATCGTAATGGGGATTATTATTTTGGTTCAGGGTGTGCGTAAGATACCTGTTAACTATGCCAAACAAATTATTGGCAACAGGCAATTTGGCGGTGCACGCCAGTTTTTACCCATGAAGGTAAATATGGCTGGTGTAATGCCCATCATCTTTGCCCAGGCAATCATGTTCTTACCTACGCTGTTTTCGTTTACCAACCTGGAAGCAGGACAAGGCATTGCAAAAATATTTGGCGACCATAGTAATTTCTGGTACATGGCGGTTTATGCTGTTATGGTTATTGCTTTTACTTTTTTATATACGGCGCTGATATTTAATCCAAAGCAAATGGCCGAGGACCTTAAACGTAACAATGGGTTTATACCGGGTGTTAAGCCGGGTCAGCCCACAGCCGATTATATTGGATCAATTATGGATAGGATTACTTTACCGGGTGCTATTTTCTTAGCCTTTGTAGGTATTTTACCAGGCTTTGCCCAAAGATTAGGTGTTACATCTTCTTTCTCCAGCTTTTTCGGCGGAACTTCGCTTTTAATCATGGTAGGGGTTGTGTTAGATACCTTGCAGCAAATAGAAACCCAATTATTGATGAGGCAGTATGACGGATTAATGAATAGCGGAAGATTACAGGGAAGACAATCAGTTACACCGGCATCGGTTTAAACATGCCCGGCTGTTTTGGAATATTACTTTAACCTGCCTGGCCAAAACCGGGCAGGTTTATTTTTTTAAATGAGCAGATCAAGAGATATGATTTTTTATAAAACCGATGCTGAAATTGAATTAATGCGGCATAGTTGTTTGCTGGTTGGACAGGCGATAGCCGAGGTGGCTAAATCGCTTAAACCAGGTTCAACAACCAAACAAGCAAATGATGTTGCGGAACATTTTATTCGCGACAATAAGGGTGTTCCATCTTTCTTAAATTACAGGGGTTTTCCTTACACTGCCTGTATTTCTGTAAACGATGCAGTGGTGCATGGTTTTCCCAATAATGATATTTTAAAGGAGGGTGATATTATTTCGGTGGATATTGGAGTGTTTAAAAATGGTTTTCACGGCGACAGCGCCTACACTTTTGCCATTGGTGAAGTAAAGGAGGAAATTTTAGATTTGATGAAAGTGACCAAAGCATCGCTCTATAAGGGGATTGAGAAAGCGGTGAATGGTAACCGTATTGGAGATATCGCCTATGCCATTCAGGATTATACCGAAAGGCAGCGTGGTTTTGGAGTTGTAAGAGAACTGGTTGGCCATGGGTTGGGCAGAAGCCTGCACGAGGATCCGCAGGTACCTAATTTTGGTAAACGTGGTAATGGCGCAAAATTGAAAGATGGCATGGTGCTGGCAATTGAGCCAATGATAAACCTGGGCGTTAAGGAAGTATATTACGACGACGATGGATGGACGGTAAGAACCAAAGACCATAAACCATCTGCGCATTACGAGCATGCTGTTTGCATAAAAAGAAATAAGCCCGATATTCTTTCATCTTTTAAAGATATTGAAGCCGCCGAAAGGGCAAATAGTAACCTTAATTCATCTTATTTGAACTAGCGTTTATTACCGGTAGAAAAATATAAATGGAAATGGCAACGATTTTAATCATTGCCATTTTTATTTAGTAATTATCACGCAAAGTATTTTCACCCCACGCCATTCGGCGGAGCAGGCACATAGAAACATAGTAATCATAGTAAAGTACATAGAAGGTAAAAGAGATTTAGAAGTATCGCTTATTATTTTCTACCAGGGGTGACACTTCTTTTCCTATGGTGCTTCCGCCTTTTTAACCAAGGTATTTTAATTAGTCTATGTGAAACCTATGTTTCTCTATTGTGCCTATGTGTTTTTGGCTTTTGCACCCCACGCCATTCGGCGGGGCAGGCACATAGAAACATAGTTATCATAGTAAAGCACATAGAGGTATTGAGGATGTAAAAGTATTGCGCTTTACTTTCTACTAAGGTTGACACTTCCTTTATCCCCTGAAAGGCTTATTTTCGGAATCGAAAATTCCGGGAAACTTACCCGACCCAATAATCAAAATAAAAATAATTTACCTTTAGCGAAAACGCGTTTATTAAAGTTGAAATAGTATTGTTATGATAGAACCAGATAATGAGGAAGAGCAATTTAGCGACGATCCCGAAGAGCAGCTAAAAATGGAAAATGAATTTTTAAAGCTGAAGCTAAATGCCGAGCTGGGTGGCAGGTTTGAAAGCCTGACCGACATACCTGCCGACATTGAAAACCTGTTTTTAAAAAATGTTATTGCCTTTGAACATGAACATGCCAATGCCGAAATTAAAACG
>JBBRCW010000197.1:0-12853 GCA_038204535.1 Chitinophagales bacterium
CCTGCCATTGACACATTTTAGAACAAATTGATTAATAAACCTTTATGTGAATAAGATTTTATATTAATGATGATTTTATAAAAAAAGGCGCTTCGGAATTAGACGCTTTCTGCTCTGTCATCTTCAAAGAACTTTTTTGGGATCCAAAAATTAATCACTCGGGATGACATAGTGTTTGTCCGACTCAGTTTGTCATTCCGACTTTTAATGTCATTCCGATCCCGATTTTGATCGGGAAGGAATCCCTCCCAAACAACAAAGGATCCCTCGTGCCTCGGGATGACATAGTGATTGTCCTTCCGACTCCAGTTTGTCATTCCGACTTTTAATGTCATTCCGATCCCGATTTTGATCGGGAAGGAATCCCTCCCAAACAACGAAGGATCCCTCGTGCCTCGGGATGACATAGTGATTGTCCGACGAAGGAGGAATCCCTACGTAATCAACAACGAATCCCTTATCCTGCTAACGGCTAATATCGGCCAGGACTTGCATCCCTTAATAAAGTTTTATATTTTAGTACCGAACCAAAATAGCCAACAATGAAAAAGATTTTTTTTGCCTCACTCCTGGGAATGTTTTTATTTAGTTCATCGTGTAACCAGCCTGCTGCCGGCGATAAACAACTCACCGAACAGGAACAAAAGAACCTCGCTGCTTCCAATGCCATTATGCAGGCTTTTGAAACGGGCGACGCCAGTAAACTGGACAGTGTTGTAGCGCCCGATTTTCTTGACCATACCGACCGCGGCGATATGAAAGGCATAGACAGCCTGAAGGCGGCGGTAGCATTCGTGCACGCCAATTTTAAGGATATGAAAACCGAAAAAATACATGAAGTGGCCGACGGCGACTATGTATATGTGTGGAGCCGCTATACCGGCACCAGCGACGGCACCATGGGTATGCCCGTAGGACCGTATAGCATGACGGCCATTGAATTATCGAAATATAAAGACGGCAAGGCAGTGGAACACTGGAATTTTATGGAGGCCCAGGATGTAATGAAGATGATGGCCAGCCAGCCCATGCCCGCCATGGACGACACCATGAAGAAATAAACACCGAATTTAAAAAGGCCCCCGGCGAAAGCGGGGGCTTTTTTATTTTCTGCCCAGGACGCTAGTTTCGGCTACGCTCAACCACCGCAATAACATCTCCACTTTTTGCCTACTGCCCATTGCCTATTGCCCATTGCCAATTGCCAATTGCATATTGCCTTCCGAGCTATTATTACGCCCTTGCAGGGCTAAAAATAATCTGTCAAATTTATCCGCGGGCTGCACCCGCGGCTGTGAATATGACAGCCCTTCTGGCTTTTTTATTCATTCAATTCAATATTGTTCTGTTATCTCTGCTCATGCCACGTCTTTCCGTTTCACTACTTCTCAATTTTTCTCCTATAAGACGCCTTCTCCTTTCTGCCTTCTCCCTCCTGCCTTCTTCCCATTGCCTATTGCCCATTGCCTTCTCCCTTCTACCTCCTCCCTTCTGCCTCTTGCCCATTGCCTATTGCCCATTGCTCATTGCCAACTTCCTATTGCCTATTGCCTTGGTTTCGGCTACGCTCAACCACCGCAATAACATCTCCACTTTTTGCCTATTGCCTCTGACTATGGAGTGATTACAAAATTGGTTACCCTGAATTTTTTGCCGGGAAGTAAGGTGAGCACACCTCCGGCAGCAATGGTTTGTGGTACGTTTAAAATACACTCGGCGCTGCCTCTGGGGGCAATGATGATTTGAAAATCGCCGACCAATTTAGACGGTGGAATAAGGTTGTTGAGCCAATTGTCAGGATCGTTCCAATTACCGGCGCCAATAAAAGTATAAATAAGTGACTGGGGAGTGCTACAGGCATATTGCTGCGGTGTGCAAACAGGTAATGAGCTGCGGGCAACGGAATCCGTATTGCCAACAGACACTTTGGCCAGTTTGACTGAACCAAGTGGCGCCATGTGGCCAACCTGCGTGGCCGCCTGCAGCGAAAACAGCATACTTGCTACAATGTATATAATGGCGAATCGCATATACTCGGTTAATAAAAGACTCTCGTGGTTCGGTTGTATTTGGTGGATATACCGGTGAGCATATCGGTGGCTTCAATTTTTACATAATCAAACCAAACCTGGTGATACATTTTTGCGCAACCTGCGCATTCGGGGCTCAGGTACGAAAAATGGAGTATTGATACGTCTTTTAAGGATATCTGGTAAAACATAGTCGCGGCATCATCGTAAAACTCAAATGTAACATCGGGCAAATGACTGTTTGAAATGGACCGCCTGAACAACTCATTGGTGGATGCATCATTGAGCTTTTTGATTTTAACATATTCGAACCTGGTTACGCCAACACTACCGCCGCCACCACCCGAAGAACTTACTGTGGTAGTGTCGCTGGTTTCGAAGGCTAAAACATCTTCCCCTTCGGCAACTGTTATTCCAGCTATTTTCATTTTGATGTTTTGCGCATTGGCTATTTGCAAAAAGAAAAAGAAGGCGATAAGGAAAAGTAATATTCTCATAAATGCCTGAATTTTGGGAAAGTGAGGTGTTGTTTAAAGGTATTATTTTTTGTTTATGATGTTGTATTTATGGTGACTGACCTGGATATAAATTCCGGGTATTGGGAATAACAGTGTAAAAATGACCGGTATGGCCGATGTGCATAATAAGGCGACAAGAAGTTATAATATGAGTAGGATTAAGGGCAAGGACACCAAGCCGGAGATGCTGGTGCGCAGGTTTTTGCATTCGCAGGGTTTTCGCTACCGCCTGCATGTAAAAGACCTGCCCGGCAAGCCTGATATTGTGTTGCCCAAATACAAGACCGTCATTTTTGTTCATGGATGTTTTTGGCACGGGCACGAAGGATGTAAATACTATGTGGTACCCAAAACCCGCACCGAATGGTGGCTGAGTAAAATAAACGGAAACAAGGTGAATGACCAAAAAGCATTTGAAGGTTTGAAGGCTTTAGGATGGAAGGTGTTGGAGGTTTGGGAGTGTGAGTTAAAGCCTGCCTGTTTTGAAAATTCCCTGAATAACTTACTCACTTTAATTTCTTCTACATAAGTTCTCCACAAAGTCAATATGTGACTTAAAAGACATTGTGGCTTATAAGCCACAAAGATAGTTTCGCTTGATGGACATCAAGCAAAAAATTGGAGCCCGTATTAAGGAAATCCGAACCCAGCTTAAACTCTCACAGGAAGCTGTAGCTAATAAAGCTGAAATCGAAAGAACCTTCATGACCCATGTAGAAAATGGGCGAAGGAATGTTTCTGTTGAAACACTGTATAAGATAGTAAGCAATGGTCTGGATATGAGCTTTCAAAAATTTTTTGAAAGCGAAATATTTAACGCCAAGAAGGTGAAGGAGGTGGTGAAATGATAATTTTAAAAGATCAGGAGTTGGGCGTGACCGTCTATGCCCCCGAAGAATTTAATAGTCCTTTAATTTCTCATTTTGCTATAACAAAAAATAAGAGTTATGAAAAGTCTGCAATTAAAGAGGCGAAAAATCTATTAACTAAATATAATCCAGAGACTGAAATTTCCTGGGAAGTCGCGGAAAGTGCAATTCAGCAGTGGTTATTCGAGCTGCCCAACATTCCCTTTCCTGGACCCAAAGAGGAGGATGAGAGATTTACATTTATAGATTTATTTGCAGGTATTGGGGGTTTTAGAGTGGCATTCCAACATTTGGGAGGTAAATGTTTGTTTTCTTCAGAATGGGACAAAAGTGCTCAAGAGACGTATAAGTTTAATTTTGGGGAAACCCCTTTTGGAGACATTACTAAGTATGAAAATCAAAATTTCATACCGCAGAAGTTCAATATTTTATGTGCTGGGTTTCCTTGCCAGCCTTTTAGTAGGGCGGGTGTTTCAGCTCGCAATTTCTTAGGATTAGAACATGGTTTCAAACATCCAACTCAAGGAAATTTATTTTTCGAAATAGTGAAAATTGCTTTGAAACATAAGCCTGATGTATTGTTTTTGGAAAATGTCAAAAATCTAAAATCTCACGATCAAGGAAATACATTTAAGGTTATTGAAAACACATTGAGAGAAATAGGATATTCCTTTTATTCTTCTGTTGTTAACTCTAATACTGAAGTACCTCAGAGAAGAGAAAGAACATATATTGTGTGCTTTAGAGATCCAAATATTAAGTTTGAATTTCCGGAATTTACAGGAGAGCTTTTAAAGTTGAAATCAATCCTTGAGGAGAATGTTCCTGATGAATTTACAATTTCTCCAAAACTTTGGGAAGGCCACCAAAGGAGAACTCGAAATAATTTAGCACGTGGAACTGGTTTTACCGCACATTTAGCAAATTTAGAAAAGCCATCAAATACTATTGTTGCCAGATATGGCAAAGATGGAAAGGAATGTCTTATTCCTCAAGAAGGAAAATTACCAAGAAAATTAACGCCCAGAGAATGTGCTCGACTTCAAGGTTATCCTGAAAGTTATATTCTTCCTAAAAGCAATGCGGCTGCCTACAGGCAATTTGGGAATTCAGTTGCTGTTCCTGTAATAGAAAAAATTGGGAAATCAATCATTAAGACTCTATTGAAAAACAAGAATAACTCAAAAAATACTTTAAATGGAATTCAACAATTTTCATAAGGCATTTTTCAGGGCATCAGAAGGTGCCTATTCCCGAGTAACAGAACGAGAAAATTATGATTCACAAATTACATTGACTGACATTGAATTTGATATAGTTGTAACTCATTTCGGCAGGGAAAATTTAAATATGGGAGCTGTAAAAGTTGACCCTTTGAAATCGGCAAAGGAATTTTTGTTATATCCCAATAACGAACCTATAGATCTTAATTTAGTATTTCCAAAAGCCGAGAAAAATGAATTAAGACTTTATTTAGCAAGCAAAAAGGACTTCAAGCCAATTGCGAATTCAATTTGGTTTCTTTACAAAGATGAAAATCAAAATTTAGTTATTGGAGCTCTTGAAGAAAAAGTTTGGAATAATTTAGGCCAGCAAGATTCTATAGACGAAACTTATCAGGAAGAAATCGAGACTATTATTTCGAAAGTAGATAATATACAAGTTGACCCGATCGGCAAAATTGTTGAGATAGAAATTGCTGGCAGAAAAACATTTTTTCGGGATCCTAGAATTGCAATTAGAAGATTTCAGGAAAGTGACTACACTTGTGACATAAATCGATCTCATGAAACTTTTATAGCTCTACGATCCCAAAAGCCATATGTGGAAGCGCATCATTTTATTCCTATGAAGTTCCAAACACTTTACGATTTTCCCTTGGATAATCTTGATAACATAATTTCTTTGTGCCCAAATTGCCATCGAGGTATACATCATGGTATAATTGAACATAAATTTGAAATGATATCCTATTTGTACAACAGTAAACAAGTACTCCGTAATCATGGCTTTGAGGAAGTAGCACAATTTTATAATTGTTTTAAAGTACCAGAGGAGTAGATTTTATTTAAGACACACTTTATAGTTAGGCCATAATCCTGTGCATATCAAAAGCCTCTCTGAGTAATTGCACTCCCAAAAACCTGAATTAGCAGAGTTCTTGTCTGCACTTATGTAATCATATCAATTTTTTTAGACACCAAAACCTTTTGTATGTTCCGGCTTTTACCCTTTGCCTGGTGGTGTTGTTCGCTATAGAGAGTAGCCAACTGGCTACCTTGCAATTCCTCTTATTTTTACCGCATGCATTCTAACAAACAACTCACCACCACAAGCAAGTTCATTAGCCTGGTTCTATGCCATAAACCCGAAACCATTGGCTTGCAACTGGATGAAAACGGCTGGGCCGATACTGCCACGCTAATTCAAAAAATGAACCTGCATGGACAGCCGCTAACAGTCGAAATATTAAACGAAGTGGTGCGCACCAACAGCAAACAGCGCTTTGCTTTTAACGACTCAAAAACCAAAATACGGGCAAGCCAGGGCCATAGCCTAACGGTAGATCTTAACCTTCCGCCGACAGTTCCGCCTGCCATATTATACCACGGCACCGCGGCGCAGAATATAACATCCATTATGCAAAATGGCCTGCAAAAACAGGCACGGCAACATGTACACCTAAGCACTAATACCCCTACAGCAACACAGGTTGGCAGCAGGCATGGCAAACCGGCATTGCTTATTGTTGATGCCGCCAAAATGCATCATGATGGCTATACATTCTTTATTTCGGAGAATGGCGTTTGGTTAACTGAGGAGGTTCCTGCCGGATATTTAAAAATTATATAAATCGCATTCATCCAGAATTAGCAATAGATTTTAGATAGTATTGCACCAGCAATGGAAAATTTTTCTCATTACAAACGCAAATTCCTTCACCTCAACACCGCTACTGTTGACAACGTAAAAGCACCTCATAAACCTATTCTTCTCCTTTCCATCATTCAGTCCCTCGAACACAGGGAGATCAAAGAAAACAAAATTTATATCACACCTCAACTGGTAGCTCGTTTTAAAGATAACTGGCACCGCCTGGTTGACAACCCACGATTTACAGCCAACTTTTCGCTACCATTTTATCATTTAAAGAGTGATAAATTCTGGCACTTAAAAACATTCCTTGGAATAGAAATTTTACTCATCAGTTCAAATTCTATAAGAAGCTTTTCTCACCTGAAAGATGTAGTTGATTATACTTACCTAAACGAAGATCTTTTTGAGTTGTTGATCACCCACAATGGAAGGGAAGAATTAAAAGAGACTTTATTACAAAAATATTTTCATCTAAAGCTATATTCTTTGACTGAACAACTTAGCCTTGTAGCCGAGATAGAAAATCAGATGTTGAAAGAAGCTCCGGCTATTTACAAAAAACAAGCTGAAACATTTGATGAAGAAGATGTATTTATAAGAAGTGGGGTGTTCAAAAAAATTGTTCCTCAAATTTATAATTATAGTTGTTGTGTTTCTGGAATGCGAATTATAGCCTCAAAAGAAATTCAAATGATTGATGCCTGCCATATTGTTCCCTTTTCTGAATCTCATGATGACACTATTTCAAATGGTATTTCTTTATGTCCTAATCTTCATCGTGCCTTTGACAGAGGCCTGATTGCAATTGATAACGATTATTGTGTAGTTGTTTCAAATGCCTTTAATGAAAGCTCGCAGGATTATCTAATTAAAAAGTTTGACGGAAAACCAATTGTTCTACCCACACAAACAGAAATGTATCCTTCATTGAATAATTTAAGATGGCACAGGACTAACAGGTATATTTTTTAATTGCTCCGTTCACTTATACTGTAAAAGAGTGCGACGCAACGGCCGCCAAATAGCCCTCCCCCAGCCGGCTCCAAAAAAATAATCTTATAAAACAACGAAACCGAAGGGATGCAATTTATTTTCCCTCCCCTTATGCAATCGCATCAATTTTTCATCATATCAGAACACCAAAACCTTTTGTATGTTACGGTTTACTACCCTTTGCCTGTTGGCGTTTTTTGCCGTGTCGTGCAGCCAGGTGGCCACTATACAAACCCAAAACAAAAGCGCTCTGCCTTCTTTGTTGGTAAGTGGCGACACCTCAAAAACAGCGCTCCATCTCTCCGCTTTAAACATCCAGGTTACCATGGCGGGCAATATCGCCACCACCACTTTCGACCTTACTTTTTACAATCCTTTCGACAGGGTTTTGGAGGGCAGCCTTGAATTTCCGCTGGCAGACGGACAGGAAATATGCCGCTACGCACTTGAGGTAAACGGCCACCTTCGCGAAGGCGTTGTAGTGGAAAAAGCCAAAGCACGGGTGGCTTTTGAAAATACCGAAAGGCGCAGAATTGATCCCGGGCTGGTGGAAAAAACTTTGGGTAATAATTTAAAAACACGCATTTATCCTATACCGGCCAAAGGGTACAAACGTGTGGTTATAGCCACCGAACAGGTTTTGGAATACACCAACAGCAAACTGTTGTATCAACTGCCCATATACGCACAGCAAGCAATCGGTCATTTTTCGTTTTCGGCCACGGTGTTGGCTTCGGCCGAAAAGCCGGTCGCGGAAAACAACGGACCTGTAAATTTTAGTTTCAAAAAAGCGGATGAGCGGTGGCAGGCAAGCTTTGCCCAAAATAACTTTTTAGCCAATGGTACCATTGCTTTTGCTATCGTGCCGGCGGGCGAACAGGCATATACGTTGCTTACTGAAGCTTATAACGGCAATACGTATTTCTATCTTTCGGCGCCCATGGAAGGCACCCTGCAGCATAAGCCAAAGCCTTACACTATACTGGTGCTTTGGGTCATTTCGGCCTCGGCAGAAAATCGCCAAACCAGCAAGGAACAGGAGCTGTTGTCAAAATATATTTCGGCCCTGAACCGTGTAAATGTTCAGTTGATTCCCTTTAATATATCACCCCTTGCCGGCAGGCAGTTTACCATTACCAATGGCGATGCTTCGGACGTTTGTTATGCAATCTGAACTCATCTTTATTAAACTTTATTAAAAAGTCTTGTTCTTTGAGACCAGTTATAACATAATTAATATTGCCCAACGTGACTTTGGTAAGTTTGGCAATTTCCCGGTAGGGTTTATTTACAAATTGTTCATTCAATAGAAAGTGGAATATTACCTTCAATCCGGTTTTAGTAAAAGCCCTGTTTGTTTTATCCACCGCGGTTGGTAAAGGCTTTTTTACGTCTAACCAAAGCATTAAGTCATCTTGTTTCAGGTAGATGTTTCCATTTGTTTCAAGGTAAGCAACTCCTTTGCCCCTTAGTTCTTCTTTTGCTTTTGGGAATATATGTTGCGCTACAATGATTAAGGGTTTAAACCTTTCAGCCAATTCAAAAAGCTGCGGCAACTGATGTATTCGTATTTCTTTCTTTACTTCAATATGTAGTTTTAAGGGATTATTGTTTATTCTAAATTCAATTTGCCCATCTATTTCTTTTTTGGTCCAATATTTTGCCACGTGCCTATAATTCCTGCATTTTTCTCTAAATTTTCATGGGCAATATGTATGGTGTCATCTTCTTTCATGTTCAAAGATTGTTTGCGTACACGTAACGTGAACAAGGCCTATTTGTGAACGAAAACTTAGCGATTTACTTTGATTTCCACTTTACCTTTGGCAAAAAGTTATTGCACTCTCTTCGTTTTCAATTCGAAATTCAAATGTTTTGCAGGATAATGTATTGTATTGAGACCAACCGGGCTTGTACTTCTTAAATTCATAACCTGTATTCCTATGTGAAACCTTTTGTTTCTTATAATCCTATGTGGTAGGAAGTGCGGGAATATATTATTTAAAAGGGCGATGGGCTGATACATGTCCAGCCACCATCAACCACAATGCTTTGACCAGTGATGTGCCGGGCCTTATCGGAAACAAGGAACAGGGCGGTATCTGCAATATCGGTCACGGTCGCCGGCCGTTTCATAGGGGTTATTTCAGACCATATCTTTTTATATTCCGGATCGTCCAATGTTCGTTCGGTCAGGGTGGCGCCCGGTGCTACGGTGTTTACATTTATATTGTATTCAGAAATTTCTATAACCAGGTTCTTAGCCAGCATTTCAATGGCGGCCTTACTCATTCCATAGGCTGCAAGGTCTTTATGTGCCTGGTGGCCGGTAACCGACGACATAAAAAGCAGCGAACCACCACTGGGCTGCTGTTTCATTTGGTTGACGGCAGCCTGCGCCAGCAGAAAGGTGCCGCCCACGTTTACCCTCATTACGCTGTACAGATCTTCAGATTTGTAAGTAAAAAAGTCGCCAAACAAGGTAATACCGGCGTTGGCAATGGCAATGTCAACCTGGCCAAAAGAATTTAAGGCTTTATTCACCATTGCATTTATAAACGCAGCATCGCCAGAATCGCCAGCCATATAAACACACCGGCCTTTGGTATTAGCCGAGATATTATTTGCTGCCTGCCTGGCCAGCGTTTCGTCTATATCATTTAAAATAACATTTGCCCCTTCAGCGGCCAGCTTTCGGCAAATTTCAAAACCAATGCCCTTGCCGGCGCCGGTCACTATGGCTACTTTTCCTGTAAAGCTCATATTAGTTGTTTATGATTGAAGTATACTTTTAGGTTTAGGGCAGAGGGTTTAAGGCGTAAGGCAAAAGACAGAAGGAGGCAAACGTCAAAGGCGTAAGGCAAAACGATTAGGGCCAATGGCGGAGAACTTTTTCTTTTCTCCGTATATTAACTGCCACTTTTGAAAGTCTTTTGACTACCAACTATAGACCAATGTTTACCAGCTTTTGACTAATTGCAAACGTCCAAAACGACTCCGGCTTCAATCATCAATGCGAATCCCTTAACACCTCACTTCCCGAACCTCCCACCAAAAAATCCATATCGGCGCCGAGGTGAGCCTGCTGCACATGTTTTACGTATAAGCCAACATATCCGCGGTTGGTGATCGCATCCGGCTGCTTAAACGCTTTTTTTCTTTCTTCCAGTTCTTCATTTGAAAGGGCAACATTGAGCGTTCGGTTCGGAACGTCCAGCGTAATTACATCGCCCGACCTCAGTACCGCGAAATTATTGCCGGTGGCGGCCTCCGGCGAAACATGCAATACCACCGTTCCAAAACCGGTACCGCTCATTCTGCCATCAGAAATGCGCAACATGTCATTAATGCCCTTTGCCAGCATTTTTTTAGGCAGCCCCATATTACCCACTTCAGGCATGCCGGGATAACCTTTCGGTCCAACATTTTTTAAAACGAGTACACTGTTCTCATCCACCTCCAGGTTTTCATCATCAATCCTTGCTTTAAAATCTTCAATATTTTCGAATACGATCGCTTTACCGGTATGCTGCATTAAATGCGGACTGGCGGCCGAAGGTTTTATAACGGCGCCTTCTTCGCACAAATTGCCCTGTAAAATGGCAAGGCCGGTGGCCGAATTAAATGGCTTTTCCATCGTGGTGATCACATCTGGATTGTAGCACTCGGCATCGCTGTAATTCTCTTTTATTGTTTTTCCGTTTGCAGTTATACAGTCTCCATGCAATTTATCTTTTAGTGAGTTTAAAACCACCTGTAAACCCCCGGCATAAAACAGGTCTTCCATAAAAAACTGGCCGGAAGGCTGCAGGTTTGCAAGCAGCGGAATATCGGCTGAGAGCGGATCAAAATCCTGCAGTTTTAATGGTACGCCTATACGCCCGGCAATAGCCAGCAGATGAATGACAAAGTTGGTTGATCCGCCGATGGCCGCATTTGCCATAATAGCGTTTTCAAAGGCTTCGCGGGTTAGAATATCCGATGGCTTCAGATCCTCCTTTACCATTTCTACAATTCGTAAGCCCGATAACTGCGCCAATACTTTTCGTCGCGCATCGGCTGCCGGAATGGCTGCATTGTTGGGCAGCGTTAACCCGAGGGCCTCTACCATACAAGCCATAGACGAAGCAGTGCCCATAACAGCGCAATGGCCCCGGCTGCGGCACATGGCCGCTTCTATGGTAACCAATTCTTCTTCTTTTATTTTATTGCCGCGCAGGTCATCGTGATATCGCCAGATATCGCTGGTGCCAATGCTTTTGCCTTTATGATTGCCGGTTAACATGGGACCGCCCGACACCACAATGGTGGGGATGTTAACGCTGCAAGCCCCCATTACCAGCGAAGGGGTGGTTTTATCGCAACCGCATAATAACACCACACCATCAACCGGGTTAGCCCTGATGGATTCTTCCACATCCATACTAGCCAGGTTGCGGTACAACATGGCGGTGGGTTTTATCAAGGTTTCACCCAGCGACATGACCGGAAATTCTACGGGGAAACCCCCTGCTTCAGAAATCCCCCGCTTTACCGATTCTGCCAATTCCCTGAAATGCGCATTACAAGGTGTTAGCTCACTCCATGTATTGCAAATACCGATAATCGGTTTTTGGTTGAATTCGTAATCGGGAATGCCCTGGTTTTTCATCCAGGCGCGGTAAATAAAACCGTCTTTGCCCTTTCGGCCAAACCAGTTGGCGCTGCGTAATGGTGTGGTGCTCATATGGTAATCGTTTAAATATTTGGCGTTAAAGAATTATAAAAGTAAAAAAGCCTCATCCTTTATATTGGATGAGGCTTTTAAAGATATTGATCATTTTCTAATTTATTGCAGACCTTTTATTTGCCATTAAACTGTATCATACTAAGGCCAGCCTGCACAGGCGTATTGGCGTCTTTCGGCTTATACAGAATATACAAATTATGAAACTTACCATCGGTTACTGCTTCAATGGGCAACGTTACCGTGCCTGTTTTTTGGTCTTTCATTGGGTTGGCTATCGAACCTTTGCCCAATAACTTACCATCAGGGGCATCCAGCCGGGCCTCAAATAATAATTCCGTCATTGGCGCCTGCTGCCAGCCCGCTACAATGTTTATCGACTGAATATTTGAAAGATCTATGCTATCCACCGCAAACCATCCTTCGCCCTGCGGAAATACCATCATATTCATTCCATTGAATTTCATTGAGGTAAATCCTTTCACTTTTTCTTTGCCACTAAAGCCTAGTGTATTGTTGCGAAGCGAAAAGGAGCTGCTGCCGGTCAGCGATTTTATATTGTTGCCGCCCTTATCGGTATAGCTTGCCGTAAGTACTAAAGCGCTGCCAGGTTTCTTGTCAGAAGGCGGAACGATTGTGCCCGAAGCTGGTAACGAAGCTTTTTTAGGCTTCTTATCGGCCAGCGACATGATCCAGGTAACAATCTGTTTTACATCTGAAACGGGCACTGCAGAATGTGCAGGCATTGCAACCTCACCCCAAACACCGGCACCACCTTTTATGATCTTTTCGGTAAGATAATTCATAGCGCCGCGCTCCGTCTGGTATTTTTGGGAAACC
>JBBRCW010000198.1:0-12846 GCA_038204535.1 Chitinophagales bacterium
GTTAAAATTCATTTTTACAGGACATTATCATGCTAATGATATTTCATCTTATACCTATAATGGCAATACGGTTTATGATATTCAGACTGGTTCTCTTGTTACGGCCCCAATTCCATATCGCCTTATAACTTTGAAAGATAATAAAATGGAAATAAGGTCAAAAACCGTACAATCTATAGCTGCACAATTACCAGGTGGCGTTAGTTTCCCTTCTTATGCAAATGGGTTCCTGTCTCAACACCTGGATGGTTATTTTAATTATTACCTGGCCAATATATTAGGCGTACCTGCCCCAGTGGTGCCTTTTGCTTCGCCTCTGTTTAGAAACGGTATAATGGCACATTTTGCAGGCGATGAAAAAATGCCTCCTGATCAACGCAAAAAAATTGAAGAACTGGCAACGATGTTGCAACAACTGGCAGACATAGTAACTACGCTATGGACAGACACCGGTGAAAAAGACAATCATACCCACGTTAATTATTGATAGCAATAAGTCTTCGCCATCGGATTCTACAATTGCCTTACACATACCGCCGGGTTTTCATACGTCGTTTGGTCTTATATTTTTTTTTGAGCCAGGCTACCGTATTGCTATGAATCATCGTTGCGTTCGTCCCGATTTTTCATCGCATAGGCGTCAACTTAACTTCGACGAAAATTATGTTGAAGTTTAGCCTGGTAAAGGTTTCAGGATATTTTAATGATTGAGATTTACGGCTGGATTTTTAGCGCAAATGTTCAATAGTAAACAAATGTTTTGGCTCCCTCCTTTGGAGTTACCGTTAGTACACAAATTTTTCAAGCCCTGAAAGGGCGAAATATGTTAGGAAAGGGTGAAGCCCTGTGGTGTAATAGCCGATCGAATGAATGTGCAGCCCTGAAAGGGCGAAATATATTCACTTTTTTCGTATCCCACCCTTTCAGGTCTATGAAAACAACGTATTTTAAACTGTCGCAGGGCTTCACCCTGCGCTATTGTAGTTCGCCCTTTCAGGGCTTGCACCATAGAACCATAATGCTATCGGTCAAACCATAAAAGCAGTAATTAAGGTTGACGCCAATGCGAATTTTCATCGGGATACTTTTTGTTCATTATTAAGCAATGCACTTCAAGTACCGTTCACATGAAGTTTGTCAGGTGAGCAGTAGCATAACTGCTTTTATTTCTTTACCGGTTCTGTTTGCGCTGTGAGCAAAAGCAAGCAGGCTATCCTTTCTTACACCAACCACCAACGATTTACTTTTAAAATTGATCATTATGGAAAAGCTACTTGTATATGGCGCACACTTCATGGCTATTTTTTCCTGTTTACTTATCTTTTATTATGTTCCCACATCGATTGCATATTATGTTCTCTATATCCGTAACAAAGAAAAATTTAAGCAATTTAAAATACAGCAGAAATACCCAACGAGCAATCAAATAAAGCGGGAGATTAAATATTCCACTATTTCACTGGTTATTTGTTCCGTTGCAGGGTTGGCTATTTATGAATACTCAATTAGAGGTCTCACAGGTATGTATTTCAAGATCGGCGACTATGGAATGTTGTACTTTTTTATGAGCCTGTTCATCACCATTTTTGTAAACGATACTTTGTTCTACTGGTCACATCGTTTTATGCATATCAAGAGAATATTCCCTTATGTGCACCTGCTACATCATAAGTCAACGTGTCCAACCCCTTTTGCTGTCTTCTCGTTTAGTCCGGCAGAGGCATTGATTCATTCGTTAGTTTATTCTTCACTGATTCTTTTTATTCCAATCCATCCGGTCATGTTTGTAGTCTTTCATTTGTACAATATGGTTACCAACCTAGCCGGACACGCGGGCTTTGAGTTTATGCCCGGGAAGGTCCATAAACACTGGTTTTTCAACTGGCAAAACACCGTAACCAATCATGACGTTCACCACAAAAATTTCAATTGCAACTATAGCAATTATTTTATTTTCTGGGATAAGATCATGAATACCCGTTCTCCCTTAGTGTTACCAAAATAAAATCAAAGGGTTGTTCAAGGTCTTAGTTCCGATGCATCGGAAAGATCTTGAACTAAAGATAAATTGAGGTCTCCGACCTTCGTAGATAGGAAAGGCTTGATCATTTATAGATATGTCATCATGAGCAATCCCCGCCTTCGGACCTATCGTGTCGACATATTCGTAAAGTCATTTTTGCTCGATAGGAGCATCCTGTTTATAGAAAAATATATGGTAGTGTCGAATTAAAGCTCCGTAGGTGCTTCCTGTTTTGATGAATTTAGGCGGCTCCTATGGAGCCTGGATGCTCGATTGATCTTATATTCTATAAACAGGCAGCCCCTATGGGGCTATTTCAAGACTATTACTATAGAATCACATTGCTTGATTTCGAATAAAAAAGCACATGCAAAAGATGTATCCACACGATAGGCCTTCGGACGGAACAAGCATATTTACCTGCTCATTCAAGCCAAAGAAGAGAATGTAACTGACATCTTACGAGACTTCAAGAAGTTCACTTCTCAAACTATTGTCCATACATTTGTGGAAAACACCTTGTAAGCAATCATCTATATTCTATTGGGCAACTTTCTTTCGCAAGTCAAGGTTGTAGTTTAAACCCAGTTGCAAGTAAGATTTGGTAACGCTTTTAACCGTTTGCGCCAGGTAACCAATCTGTAGATTTATTAAAGGGGTAAACTGGTAGCCTAAGGCGCCGTATAGCCGGTTACGATCGAATGGCTGATTTGAAATATCCATAAAAATTTCGTCGTAAAAGCTGGCAAACCAGTTGCCGGGTGTTATGCCCGCAGCCGATAGTGGAACAGATACACGCATCATATACCTTGCCCTGTTCTTATATTGGGTAATGTTATTAAAGCTTAACCATCGCTGTTCTAACCTGAAACGATGATTAAAAGCTGTTTTGCCCCATTTATGATTTTTTTGATACTGTTCCCAAATACGATTTTCAATTGTACGCACCCCGGGCAAAGCTTCTTTATCATAGGCATAGTTGGGTAACCAGGCATAACCGGCAGTAACAAACGATGTCGGGTTTAAATGGTAATTAATACCAACCCTCGGCAGCAATTGTTCCGCATTGGGCCTTACCTCGTAATTGCGAAACTGAATTTCGCTGTGAAGACTGATACGGTTGCTAATACGTGTTTGATTAAAAATCATCCACCAGGCACCTACCGTACCCTTAGGCGACTGCGCCTGCACCGAACAAAATATCATCAAGCCGATCAATCCTAAAAAACCTTTTCTGAGTAAAAAATTCATTCACTTGTTTCTTTAATAATTGTAAAAAAAGTTGAGGCGAATTTACAGGTAACAATTTTATCCTGTATAAAAATCGAGCCTTGCTTCGTCAGTGAAATACAATTCCGGCTATTCAAAGGCAGGCTTTATCTGGCTCCAAAATGCATCCAGTGCAATAAGCCGGGGCTTAAAAAAAGAAATCAGGCCAGGCCAGTCGTGGCGGTTAAACACCTGAAGACCAGTTAGAACGCTATTGATTTTACAGTTGGTTTTACCATTTTCACCGGCAGTATGCAGTTGCCAGCGCCAGGCAGGTACTGAAGGTGTATCCAATAAATTTTTAAAAGAATGAAGCTGATCAAAAACGTCTTTTTGGTCTTGTAACGATGGATGGCTTAATATAAATGAGATTTCAGCGATCTGGCCATTGGCAGACATTTTTAGCGATAGGTATTTTGCGCCTGTCTTGTAATTTATCCAATTGATCTTTTCACCTTCCGACGATGGAACAGGCGACATGTACTGGCCTAAAGCTGTCCAG
Source organism: Chitinophagales bacterium (assembly GCA_038204535.1). Lineage (GTDB taxonomy): Bacteria > Bacteroidota > Bacteroidia > Chitinophagales > Chitinophagaceae > Segetibacter. Next base: position 3,795 of record JBBRCW010000198.1, read on the forward strand.
AACTGTTGCCTTAACTGTGTTGCTTCGTGATTTGAATACATAATAATATATCAGCAGTAAAATTAAAGACTGAATACAATATCATTAACGTAAGCAATGGGATTCATTTAATACGAGCCGTCATGCTGAATTTATTTCAGCATCCCCTGTATCTCACCTGATACTTTCCAAGAGATCCTGAAACAAGTTCAGGATGACGTATACTCTAAATAAATGACTTTGAGGCTAAATACTTAAGAGAAAAACACAACAATATATTGCCCGTTCGGTTTACTAAAGAAGCTAAATCTAAAAACGTGCCTCAGTATTAGCATTACTTATCTTCATCAATTTTTTATAGCAATCAGGCCGCAATTCAGCCTTGTATAAATCGCGTAGTTTAAAAGTAACAACTGAATAACGGGGCAGACATTCAACTATATGGTCAATTTAAAAAAGTGATCAACACTAAGCAACCTTTTCGGTTAAAAAATACGTACATTCATAATGCACACATGAAAAATTAACCCGATTGCCAGGAATGGAATTTATTAAGGTACAAACCCTGAATTATTTAGTAAAGCGTTGTTACATAATAACGGGTCTCTTCTTTCTTATATCAACTGCAAAAGCCGACCATATAACAGGCGGCGAAATGTTCTATACATCTGCGCCAGGCGCTAATGGCACTATAATATACAGCTTTACCCTTAAATTATTTATGCGGTGCAATAGCGGCAGGACGTTTAACGATCCGGCAATTATCTCATTTTTTAATCGCGCTACCAACAAAAGAACTTCCAACCTCAATGTTGCGCTCACAAGCCAGGAAACCATCCGGTTAAGCGATGCAGGCCCATGTGTTACAAATCCCCCTGTCGTGTGCTACGTAATTGGCACGTACCGTTTCGATGTTGCATTAGCGCCTTCGCCCGATGGATACTTGCTAAGCAGCCAGGTAAATTTTCGTATTGCCGGCATAACGAACATGGCATCTGGATACAGCAACATAGGCGCCACATACACCTGCGAAATTCCCGGCTTCAACCAGGGTGTCTCGGCACCCAAAAACAACAGTGCCCGGTTTACGGGTAATGACCTGGTGGTAGTTTGTGCAAGCAATCGTTTCTCTTATAGTTTTGGTGCCACCGATCCCGATGGCGATGTGCTGCGTTATTCCTTCTGCAGTGCCTATGTAAGCGGCAGTTCAAGTGTGGGCAACAACAGTGTGCCTCCTCCTGATCCACCTTATTCTTCCATACCCTATGGCCAGGCATTTGGCGGCAATAGCCCTTTGGGCAGCCAGGTGCAAATAGATACGAAAACAGGACTTATTACCGGCATTGCGCCGCCAACCGGCATTTATGTGGTAACCGTTTGTGTAGAGGAAATCAGGGAAGGAGTAGTGATCGCTACGCAACGAAAAGACCTGCAGATCAACATAGCCGCCTGCGATATTGCCGCCGCCGCCCTGGAGCCTGAATACCAACTTTGCCGTACATCCACCACGCTGAATATTCAAAATTTATCGAACAGTGTATTGATACGGACACAAAACTGGCAAATTACCAACCAATTAGGCAAAGTGCTGATTGATACTACAGGCGCTGTTTTGCAACACACTTTTACTGATACAGGTATCTATAATATTAAACTGGTGATTAACCGTACGCAGAGTTGTTCAGACTCCACGTTTTCGTTGGTAAGGGTTTACCCCGGATTTATTCCTGCATTTAGGTTCACCGGCATTTGTTTTCAAAAACCCACCTCTTTTTTTGATCAGACTACTACCCGTTATGGCGCAGTAAAAAGCCTTGAATGGGATTTTGGTGATATTGAAGGCGCAGCCGACAATTCAACGCTGTCATCTCCTGTTTACACCTATGCGACTATGGGATCGAAAGTCGCCCTATTGACCGCAACCAATACGAATGGCTGCCGCGATACGGCTAACCGCCTAATACCAGTTGTAGATAAGCCACCGGTAAAACTGGCTTTTGCAGACACCCTGATCTGTGTGAGTGATTCTGTGCAGTTCTTTTCGGGGGCAAGTGGTATTGTAAAATGGTCGCCGGCAACCAACATATTAAACGCTAATACACAAACGCCCACGGTGTTTCCTTCTTCCACCACCAAATATTACATTGATTTAGATGACCAGGGATGTTTAAACAGGGATTCGATAACGGTACGTGTAACCGATCATGTAAACCTGCTGGTGATGCCCGACACCACTATATGCAGTGGCGATGCCACACAATTAAAAATTTTTTCCGATGCTTTTAAATATTCGTGGTCGCCGGCTGCAAATATCACCGATCCTTTTGTGGCCAATCCTATAGTCACTACAGTCAATAACACTTCTTACGAAGTAACTGCCAACATAGGAAGCTGTGTTGCAAAAAATAAAATCAGGGTGACCACGGTACCCTATCCGATTGTGAATGCTGGCGCCGATACCATGCTTTGCTTTAATACTGCCGGGCAGCTGATGGGTACAACCAATGGATTGACCTACAAATGGGCGCCTGCCGCTTTTGTAAGCAATTCAAACATACTCAATCCTGTTGCATTTCCACCTAAAACCACTACGTTTACGCTCTCGGCATTCGATAACAAAGGATGCCCAAAACCAGGAATTGATTCAGTTGAAATAGCGGTTTTGCCCGATATGAGTGCATTTGCCGGAAATGATACAACCATTGTGGTTGGCCAGGATCTGCACCTGAATGCATCTGGCGGAACCGGCTATAACTGGACCCCGACTATCGGTCTTTCCTCTGCCATTATAGCTAACCCGATAGCCCGTTTTAACGAACCGTCCGATGGTTTACGTTATACTTTGTATGCCTATAACCAGGCCGGCTGTGTGGATACTGCATCGTTCTTTTTAAAAGTTTATGCCACGCTTCCTTCTGTTTTTGTGCCAACAGCATTCACTCCAAATGCTGATGGACTAAACGATGTACTGCGCCCCATTGCCGCAGGAATAAAACAACTGGAATATTTTTCGGTCTTTAACCGCTGGGGCAATCTGCTATTTACCACAAAACAAAACCTGAAAGGCTGGGATGGAACCCTCAATAGCAAACCCCAGGCAACCGGCACTTATGTGTGGGTAGTAAAAGCCATTGATTATAAAGGCAGCCCATATTTACAAAGAGGAACGGTAACGCTTATAAGGTGAATGGTAAGTTGTGAGTAGTGAGTTGTGAGTAGTGAATAATGAATAATGAATAATGAAGAGTGAAGAATGAATAGTGAATAGTTGTGGTGAGTTGTGTATAGGGAACAGGGAAGAGGGAATAATGAACTGGGAGTTGTGAAAGGTCCTCCTGACCAAATAGAGACAGGTGCAGCGCACCTTAATATTTGTAGAACATCACCAGTTCAAAGCTCATTAGGTGCAGCGCACCGCAATATTTGCACCAAATTAAACCGGGCAAATTGTTAGCCGATATTTAGGTGCGCTGCACCAAAGATTACCTACCTCATATACTAAAGAGACTATTGCATTTACGGGACTCTGGGGACTTTGGCGACGTGTCCCCAAAGTTCCAAAAAAAGCAACTATTAAATGAAGCCAACCAACCCCCGACTTTTACATGGGGCTTTTGCATCAATCAATTTATTTGAACTGCTTTGTCATTAAGTGAATGCCAGATAGCGGGCAGTAAATCACGTTTAAAAGGCCTTGTCATACACGGGCATAAAATCAACAAAAAAAGGCCCACGGTTAAGGGAGCCTTTAATATTAGTACCAGATCAATCATTTTACGTCACCTACCAAAACTTAACATACAAAGCTGAAATTAGTAATAAAGTAATGATGATTAATATGAGTGTATTCGGTTTTACTTTAAACATTGACTTATCTAGTTCAAATGCCTTCGGATTTACTTTCGGACCGGCAAGGCTTACCCCAATCATCAGGATCATGGTGAACATAAATGAAAGACCCATGCAAATGTGAAAGGGGATTTCGAAACCACCCTTGCCATTGGGATAGGCTGTATAAAGAAAGGTGTCGTTACCAAATAAACCCGGCGCCATTTCATTAAATAAAACCGACAATAAAAAACCGGCTATTACGCCTAAAATAGCTGCAGTTCCGCTGGTTCTTTTCCAGAACATTCCTAAAAAGAACATGGCAAATACACCCGGACTAATAAAGCCGGTATATTTCTGGATATAGGTAAATCCACCCACTCCGCCAATTCCCAATAAATCGTTCCAGGTAAACATAACAGCCAAAATCAAAGCAACTATTACCGTTATTCTGCCGGTTAAAACCAGGTTTCTTTCATCGGCCTTCTTTCCAAAATATTTATGATAAACATCCAAAGTAAAAATGGTGGAAATACTATTTACTTTGCCCGCCAGCGATGCTACAATGGCAGCTGTTAACGCAGCCACTGAAAGGCCTTTTAAACCGGTAGGCAAAAAGGTTAACACAGCCGAGTAAGCACCATCTTTTCCGCCAACCAACTGTGGTAATTTTCCATTTTGATACAAAACAAACGCCGCGATACCGGGCAACATAACAATAACCGGCATTAATAACTTAAGGATACCCGCAAACAATATACCCGTGCGGGCCGTGTGCAGATCGGCGCCCAGCGCTCTTTGCGTTATATATTGATTACAACCCCAATAGTTCAGGTTAATGATCCAGATACCTGCCAGGTACGAAAGCATTCCCGGAAAAGTAAGATACTTATCAATTTCAAGCTGGGATGACGTAGCTGTCGGTTTGGGAATAATCATTTTAAAATGCTCTGGTGCATCTTTTATCAGGGCATTAAAACCGGCGATTGCATTACTTCCCAGGCCAAAACTTTCGCTCACTACCGTTAACGCAATATAGGTTGTGACTAGTCCGCCAAATATTAAAACCGCTACCTGTATAACATCGGTATAGGCCACTACCTTCATACCTCCCAAAGATATGAGCAATGCAAAAATGGCCAGTCCAACCATAATAACATGCAGGTATTCTCCGCCAGCCAACCCATTAATGGCAACTGCCCCCAGGTACAATATGGAAGTCAGGTTTACAAATACATACAAAAAGAGCCAAAAGATAGCCATGATGAGCGCTACCGATTCATTATACCGCTGTTTTAAGAACTGCGGCATGGTATAAATATGATTCTTCAGATAAACCGGTATAAACCAGACTGCAACTATGATCAGCGCAATCGCGGCTATCCATTCGTAAGCAGCCACTGCCACGCCTAAAAAGAAGCCCTCGCCGCTCATGCCGATAAATTGCTCTGCCGATATATTTGAAGCAATAAGCGAAGCGCCAATGGCCCACCAGGTAAGCGTTCCTTCAGCCAGAAAAAACGCTTTGGCATCGTGCTCATTCTTTTTTCTTTTACGATAAACGGAGTAACCATAGCCGGCTACGATAATAAAATAAACTACAATAACAACGTAGTCAATAAACGCCAGGTTCTGATTCATAAGCAAGTGTTAAGTTGAGAAAGAATTATTTATGAAGATTTTTTTAAGGCCTTAACTGGTAATACATATCGCTCCAGCGCAATTCGTTCTTTAACTGGTACAATGTAGTTTCTTTTCCAATGTTTACAAATTCAATTCCGGCAAACGAAGCGAAATCCTGCATATGTTCGCTGGTAAGGTTTTGACTATAGCCGGTATGGTGGGCGCCACCTGCATAGATCCATGCAGCGCAACCTGTATTCATATCGGGCAGCGGTTTCCATAACACACGTGCGACAGGCAATTTGGGCAGTTCGTGCGGAGCATCTACTGCTTCTACTTCGTTTACCAGCATTCTAAAACGATTGCCCATATCAACTATAGACGCATTTAGCGCAGGACCAGCAGCTGAATTAAATACCAGCCTGACAGGGTCAGCTTTTCCTCCTATACCCAGAGGATGCACTTCGCAGGTTGGTTTGCCATTAGCAATTGTCGGACAAATTTCAAGCATATGCGAACCCAGCACCATCGGGTTAGAAGGATCGAAATGATAGGTGTAATCTTCCATGAATGAGTTTCCGCCTTCAAGGCCGCTGCCCATCACTTTCATCGCCCTTACCAAAGCCGAAGTTTTCCAGTCGCCCTCGCCGGCAAAACCATAACCTTTAGCCATCATTCGCTGGCTTGGGATACCTGGCAATTGTTTCATGCCATGCAAATCTTCAAACGTATCAGTAAAACCCTTAAAATTTCCCTCGCGTAAAAACCGCTCCATGCCCACTTCAATTCTTGCCGCATCAACCAGCGACTGGCGCATAGCACCCCCTTTCAATAAACTATCAGATAACGTGTAGGTGTCTTCATATTCCTGCACTAACGCGTTGATCTCGCTATCGCTTGCATCATTGATCACTTTAACCAGGTCTCCAATTCCATAAGTATTGACCGAATAGCCAAATTTGTATTCGGCTTCCACTTTATCGCCATCGGTAACGGCCACAAACCGCATATTGTCGCCAAAGCGTACAAATTTCGCTCCCTGCCAATCGTTCCACCCGGCGGCTGCCCGTGTCCAGGTATTTAATTGGTCGCGTACTTTTTCATCCTGCCAATGCCCCACCACCACTTTACGGTTAAGGCGCATACGGGTCATGATGAAACCAAACTCACGATCGCCATGGGCGCTCTGGTTCAGATTCATAAAGTCCATATCAATAGTCTCCCAGGGAATATCGCGATTGAACTGCGTATGCAGATGAAGCAAAGGTTTATTCAATATCTTAAGGCCGGTTATCCACATTTTTGCAGGCGAGAAGGTGTGCATCCAGGCAATGATACCTATACAGGCAGCCGTATTATTGGCTTCGCGGCAAACAGTAACTATTTCTTCGGTTGATTTTACCGTTGGTTTAAAAACAATTGTTACCGGTATTTGGCTGGCGGCATTGAGCTCCCGGGCAATTTGCTTTGAATGGGTCGCTACCTGTTTTAAGGTTTCTTCACCATAAAGGTCCTGGCTTCCGGTTACAAACCATACTTCCAGTTTTTTAAGATCGATCATATTGGTAAGTTTTCGTTTTTTTTTAAAATCCGGCTAAAGATAAATGTAATTATGACATTTATTAATTTATCACAAAAAAAATATTACGGCCTATTGACCGTAATAGCTATCAGGGCCATGTTTTCTTTCGTGATGTTTCTTAATCAGCGCATCTTTTAATCGTGGCGGTTTTGCATTTATTTGTTCGGTAAATAATGCCATTTGGGCAATTGCTTCCAGTACCGCGCTGTTGTATACCGCTTTGGCGGCATTCTTTCCCCAGGTAAATGGTGCATGGTTGCCTACCAATATCATTTCAAGTTCTTTATAATCATAGCCTTTTTGCTGCAGGCAATTCATAATTTGAAAACCGGTTTCGTATTCGTAATTGCCTTTTATCATTTCGTCGCCCATTGGCGGCGCACAAGGAATATCTACCGTATTATGGTCAGCATGTGTTGTGCCAAAAATGGGTATGTCGCGTTGAGACTGTGCCCAGGCGGTAGCATAAGTGGAATGTGTGTGCGAAATTCCGCCGACACCGTCCCAATGTTTGTACAGCACCGCATGGGTTTTTGTATCGGAAGATGGCCTTAATGTTCCTTGGACCGTTTCACCCTCAAAATCAACGATCACCATATCGTCAACTTTCAGCTCATTGTAAGGAACCCCGCTTGGCTTAATAGCAAAAACACCCAGGTCGCGATCGGCAGCACTCACGTTGCCAAAAGTAAATATTACGAGGTTTAATTTTGGCAACTCCATATTAGCCTCGTAGGCTTGTTCTTTCAGGTATTTGTATTTACTCATAAATAGTGAACAGTTTATAGTGATCAGTGAACAATCTGCAGTGAACAGTTTATAACGAACAGTGATCAGTTTGCAACCTATAGTGAACAGTTTATAGTGAACGGTGAACAGTTTGCAACGAACAGCACTTGTTCACATATATCAATGTATATTGACATTGTTGTTTTATTTGATATTTTTTTTGGCTGTCTTAATTGACGAAATCAGCAATCTCAAAATTTCCTTGCAATCTGCCATAAGACTTGAAAACATTACTTCATCTATATACCCTGTATCCCTTAAAAGATTGAGCCAATAGTCAGTTTCATTGGCCTCCTTAAGCGAAACACTTAGTTTGTTTACAAAATCTAATTTACTTTGTCCATATTCAGCTTCCCAAACAAGGGCTCCTATGGCTGTTCCACTTTTTAAAATCTGATGGCTCATCACAAACTCTCGTTTCTCCTCACGTAAATACTGAGATAGTTTTACTATCCTAATGGCAAAGGCATAACTTTTACTTTTCAGGATACTTTCCATTTTAATTTTCGTTAATTATTCAATTTTTGTTTCTAAACAAATTGGAAATTATTGGTTGCATCTTTTATTCACTCTTCACTGTTCAATATTCACTGTTCACAATTCTTCATTATTCACTATTCACTATTCACTGTTCTTTGATACAGTAACCCGATTTGTTTCAAAACGCCGAGGGTTTGATAAAACCATTTCCAGGGGATGCTGAAATAAATTCAGCATGACGGCATCACTTTCACTATTCAACCATTCAATTGTCACTTATCACTACTCACTACTCACCACTCACTGTTCACTGTTCACTGTTCACTATTCACTATTCATTATTCATTAATCTCCAAGAACTTCCCCAACTTCTTATACCGTTCGTATCTTTTCTGATAAACAGCCGTCTTGTTCTCATCAGGTTGATATTCCGCATCGAAGCCCTGGCCCATTTTTTCCATGGCATCTTCGACTTTAGGAAAAATACCGGCTGCGGTGGCGGCAAACATGGCTGCACCCAATGCACAGGTTTGTTCGCTTTTATGAATTCGAATAGGCATATTGATTACATCGGCCATCATTTGCATGATAAAGGGCGATTTTTTTGCTACACCTCCAATACCAATCAGACCTTTGATGGGCACTCCCTGCTCAATAAACCTCTCTACAATAGCCCTGGCCCCAAAACAAGTGGCTTCAGCAATCGCCCTAAACATTTCGGGGGCACCCGATGCCAGATGCAACCCTGTGATCGCGCCTTTTAAGGATTGA
>JBBRCW010000199.1:0-12813 GCA_038204535.1 Chitinophagales bacterium
TGTCCATCCCAAAGGGCAATCATGGTTAAATTAAGGCCGCCACAAACCAAAGCGCTATGTAGCATCCACAAATTATTGCGTTCCCAAATGGTATAATTGGGTTTGGTCTGCAGCCATTTGGGCAGGTCTTTGGTTTCGGATAACTGCTGCCGGGGCAGTTTCTTATACAGGTCATCAAAGCGTTCGACCCAGTCGTTTCCAGCAAACTGCACAGATTCCACCAAAAATTTTTCGCGGGGCAATAACAGGTATAATTCGGTTTTAATACCCAGCTCCTGGCACACCTCATGAAACAGGATATCGCCGCCGCATGCCCCGCCCGAAATGCCGCAAAGCCGGTCGCCGTATTTATCCAATTGTGCCTGTGCCACCTGCTTAATAGCGGCCCGCACTGTTGTCTCAATTGCCGGTGGAAAGCGGGGCTCGGGGCGGTCGGCTTTATCTATCATATGGCCGGTAAACAAGAGGTAATGTTTCTTTTTTTCTTTTTCAAAAGTTGACGCAGTTTCAAACACCTGCAATGCCGCTTTTACGTTTTCGGGTTGTATGCCCAATTGGTTATAAATTTCCAATTGCCGTTTAGCCGAATCAAAATTAAAGTTGTTGGCTTCCTGTATTACCTTTTGGTATAACCCCGCAGCCCGCAATGGCCTGTTTGAAGTAAGGCAGGCCAGGTCGGCTTCGGTCATATTTAGCCAAAGGTCAATGGCGTTATTGCTGCGTATTCTTGTGGCTTCAATTGACGCATGCACCAGCAGGCAAAGATCCTGGTGCCTGGCCAGGTATTTTTTAAGGGCTTCGGCAGCTTCCTCGTCTGAGTTAAATTCCAGGGAAAATAAATCGGGCAAATCGGTGGCCAGCGTTTTTATTACTGTTAACAATCCAAGCGCATTTATGCACGAATAATAATGGTTGAGGTCCTCGTAAAAGGCTTTGTTGTATTGCTCATAGGCGTCAACCAGGTAGGTAGATTTAAGTGCTTGCTTTCTGTGATCGGTTTCAGGAGCCTTTCGCCAGGTGTCTACCCAGCGGGTTTTGGCGTTACGGCCTTTAAGCGAATAGATCTCGGCTCTTTTGTTGTCGTCTAATTTATGGTCGTTCAGTAGCAACCTTTCTATGGCTACGTCAGATTTGCCGAGTAATTCCCAACCGCCGGTCGGATTCGCTGATAAAATATCTTCGGCCTGCCGTTGGTAAATAGTGGCCAGCCGGTCGTTGGCCTCCAGATCGTTGGGGTATTGATTGCGAACTTTTTGCCAGCAAATGGCCGAGGCCTCCAGGTCTTTTACCTGAAAGAGCGCTTCGCCTAATTTTCTGAAAGCGGGAATTTCCCATGCAAAACCCGTGGCTTCATTAGCCATCAAAGCCAGTGTTCCAATTTGCCTGGCTGCTACGGCTATTTTTACTTCTTCGCCAAAAGTGTTTGGAACAGCTAAAAATCTTTCCGGGTCCTGTGCTTCCAATTTTGGCAGCATGTAAAACACAGGGCTGTCTTGTTTATCGGACAAAAGCGTAGCCTTAAGCCCAGCGGTTAAAGCGGGTACTGCCGCGGCGGGGTCGGCGGGATCGTAACTTAAATACCGGTCTGTTTTCAGATCAAAAGGAATCTCATCTTTTGAACATCGGATAAGGAATGTTTTTTTGTCGCGCAATGCATGTCTTATGCCTAGTTCGTAAAACACATTGGCATTATGGATAGATAGGTCGGCCACCACCAGGTCGGCCAGCAATAATTGCGCAAACATATCTTCGCGAATATTGCCCTGCTCCACTATAGAGGCGGTCGTGCTTCCCGAAATGCCCGCCTGCTCCAGGGCGGGTTGTATCAGCTCTCTATCTACTTTTTCAAAATCAACATCCTGTTTAATGCCAAAAGGGCGAACTATAAAAACTTTATTCATAAAATACTGCTGTAATTAATGCAAGGTTATATAAAGTAAGAAATCAACATTAGTGGTAAATCCATTTGTGTTAATACTGTTTGTGCAGCACCTGCCCCAAAACTATGTTTGTTGTAAGGAGTATTAATGGGGCGCCTTAGCGCTTCACAAATCGTCCGTGTGCTTACGGGTTGGCAAACCTTCCAAAATGCTCCATTTTTACCTGGGCCTTGCCGGTGGCTTTTCCAACTCTTTCCAGGTCATGAATGTATTTTACAGAATCCATTTCCCTTACATGCGCATCGTCAATGTCTAATAAACCAAGATCATTTAACCCTTCCCTGCTTAGGTCGGCATTATACCTGACATATAAAAAGTGCCGCTTTGTATCCTGCGTTAATGGAATGATGTTTCCATCGCTGTCCATGGGTATCATATATTTTAGTTCCCTGTCTATAGCTGCGCCATAGGTACACCGCCCAACTGTGCGGCAATTTACGTCCTGGTCAACCTGCATGGCATACAATAGGTTATTGGGCAAGCCTTTGGCTGCTTCTATCAAATTATCGTACGATCCTGCGGAAGCGGCAGAACCAGTGCCCACCGAAACAATCAGCAATTTGTCTTCGCCTGTTTCCCAGTTCAGATTATAAGCAGGCTGGGTGGCCATTCTATACATTAAAAATGCCGGGTTATTATAAGGTGTTACACCTCCATCCACGAAAACAAATGTTTTTTCGGGATTTGCAGGGTCCCATTCTAATGTTTCGGGCGGAAAATAAACCGGTGCAGCGGTACTTGCCCTTACCAGTTGAAATAGTTTGATGCGGGCATTGCAGTCGGGCCGGCTTTCATCGTTGTATTTGGCTTTTGGATTATTGCTGATTGGCCAGGGCGAATCAGTACTCCGGTTCATGGTAACTACCAGCAAAAGACTTTTATACTTTCCCTTTCGAACCACCAAATCGGTATCGGCGCCAAAAGTCTCTTTCAGCATATTTAATAATGGGCCGCTTTCGTACAGCGATTTCCACCTTTTTAGAATAAACGTTTTGTCGAACATGTCTTTACCTTTTTTCAGGTAAAAATCGAGCAGCTCCTGTACCGACATGCCGATAGACAAACCCGCGGCTATTATGGCGCCGGTACTGGTACCGCCAATATAATCAAAGTAGTCTCCCAGCCTGAAGTCATCCCCTTTATTAAGTTTATCTTTTAGCTGTTTTTCCATTTCAGCTAAAATTTCCAGGGTGATCACACCCCTAATGCCGCCTCCATCGAGGGCGAGTATTTTACGCGGACGGCTTGTTTCGTATTTTTCTGATAAGTTTCCCCATACTGACATTTGCAAAAGTTTTAGAGTAGTAAGGTAGCTTGTTTTTTGTAATATGAAAAACCCTTTCGATAATATCAATCGTTGTATTTTTAAGTTTTGGCTGCGATTAATAAAGATTCAATACTTTTCGAAATTGAATGCCTAAAGAGGGTAACGATAAAAAACAGTTTAGTTAACGGGGATCAGTTAATTTTAGCTTGTTAAATGGCACTTTAAGCAGGGCTTTTTTTGCAGCAGTTGCTATCATCCTTCAAACAAAAAATCAACGATATTTTTTTTCTAACTTTTAATAAAAATAACGATTTGCTATGTCACATTCACGCAGAGATTTTCTAAAAAATTCGGGCCTTGCATCTGCAGGCCTGGTGATAGGGGGTATGGGTTTTAGCGCCCAAAGTTATGGCCGTATAATTGGCGCCAACGACCGTGTAAGGGTAGGCGTGGTGGGTTTTTCTGATCGTCACCGCGGCTCTCATATACCCAGTTTTATGAACCATTATAAGGAGCTGAACTTTGATGTGGTGGCCGTTTCGGATATCTGGAATAAACGCAGGGAGGAAGGATCTGCCATTTGGAAAGAAAAAATGGGACACGATGTGACCGCCTGTCGCAACAACGAAGAGATGTATGGCAAAAAACTGGTAGATGCCGTATTTATAAGTACAGCCGATTTTCAGCATGCCAACCATTGTACTGAAGCAGTGAACGCCGGTTGCGATGCTTATGTTGAAAAACCATTTGCCGAATCGATGGAGGACAACAGGGCAGCTTTAAAGGCTGTAAAGGCTTCCAAAAAAATCGTTCAGATAGGTTCGCAACGACGCAGTGGCGCTAATTATCATGCCGCCAACGACTTTATACGTTCGGGTAAGTTTGGCGATATTAAAATGGTGGAACTAAGCTGGAATGTTAACCAGCCCGGCCGTTGGCGCCGTGTAGATCTGGTAAAACAACTTAAAAAGGAAGATACCGACTGGCAGCGCTATTTAATGAACCGTCCTGCTGATGAATGGGATCCCCGCAAATACCTTGAGTTTCGACTATTCTGGCCATATTCTTCAGGCCTTCCCGGCCAATGGATGAGCCACCAGATTGATACCGTGCATTGGTTTACCGGGCTGCCTCATCCGCGTAGCGTTGTATCCAACGGTGGTATTTACATGTGGAAAGATGGCCGTAAAAACTGGGATACGATAACCGCCGTTTTTGATTATGGTCCGCTAAACGATATGTCCAAAGGCTTCCAGGTGTCGTTTCAATCGCGTATGGATAACGGGGATGAGAATCCAATGGAGATTTATTATTCCAATGGGGGCGAACTAAATCTTGATAACAATACTGTTTCTCCCAAAGGAGGGCTTAGAAAACGCTTTGCCGAAGCAATGGGTATGGAACCGTTTTTACTGCCCGAGATAAGTTTAAAAAATACCGAAAAGGTAATAGCCTCAGCCAATACCGGGGGCGACGTACTAACGTCGAACCACGTACGCAACTGGATGGAATGTGTGCGCAGCCGCAAGGAGCCACATGCACCGGTTGACGCGGGTTACAGTCATTCAATAGCCAACATTATGACCACTGCCTCGTCGCATACCGGGCTAAAGGCCACCTTTGATGAAAAAACACAGGAGGTAATGGCAGGCGGAAAGGTTTTTAAATACTAATGAAGAGGTAAGTTTCTAATAGCTCTTCAGTTTTTTTTGAACCTCGCTAATTGATGGCGGGGTTCTTTGTTTATACCATTTCTTCTTTTCATTCAAACTTTAAAATAGTCGCCTCGGTTATAATTAAAAGTTACTGTCTAACGGTTAGTGTTGAAGGGCTATTTTTTTTGGTAACTTTCTGTCGATCTGTTAATACAATGCAGTTGCAAGTTAGCAGGAGAAAAACTTTTGTGTTGCTTAGCGCCTTAGCGCCCTGGTGGCACAGGAAGAAACCGCGTGGATGCTCTGTGAAACTATCTGCCGCCGTGCGGCTGTGGTTCTCTTATCAACTAAATAGATTAGCCAGTAGCAATTAGTCGGCAGCACAAAGAAAGTTGTTGGTTGATGGTTGACCGTTGGCAGAAGGATACCTTTGTGTTGCTTAGCGCCTTGGCGCCTTTGTGGTTCAGTAAAAATTAACGTGGTATCTCTGTGAATCTCCCTGCGGCTGTGCGGCTGTGGTTCTTTAAGTAACACGCATAAATTTAATAATCATGAAGGCCGAACAGCAACGCCTCAAAGACCTTCAATTGAAAAATGGGCCCCTTATGTTTCGAACCGGCAATGGGGCACCGTACGCGAAGATTATAGCAGTAATGGCGATGCCTGGAATTATACTACGCACAATACGGCCCGCAGCAAGGCTTACCGTTGGGGCGAAGAAGGCATTGCGGGAATTTGCGATGACCAGCAATTGCTGTGTTTTTCGCTGGCCATATGGAACAAGCAAGACCCGATAATTAAGGAAGTGTTTTATGGCCTTAACAATATGGAGGGCAATAATGGCGAAGACGTAAAGGAATTGTTTTATTACCTGGATAGCACGCCCACCCACTCATACATGAAAATGTTGTACAAGTATCCGCAGGCCGCTTTTCCATACCAAATTCTAAAAGACGAAAACAACAGAAGAGGTCGGACCCAACAGGCGGATGGCACTAGCTGGATGGCCATGTTTGCCTTAAATATGCTGCACATTTCGCTGGAATTGGCATTGAAAAATGAGACCTATATTGACATGGTCAACAAGTTTTTTGAACATTTTTTGTATATAGCAGGGGCGCTCGATTTAATGGGAGAGGCATTTGAAGGACTGTGGAATGATGAGGATGAATTTTATTATGACCAGCTTCATGTGAATAATAATGAATGCCACCGCCTTAATGTACGAAGCATGGTCAGCCTTATACCTTTTTTTGCGGTGGAGGTGCCTGACCGTAATCATTTATTAAGACATCCTGCATTTGCTGAACGCATGAATTGGTTTTTAAAAAACAGGCCAGACGTGGCAACGTTGGTGTCTCACTGGAATGAACAGGGAAAAAATGAAAAACATTTATTGAGCCTTTTACGTGGTCACCGAATGAAACGCCTGCTAAGCCAGATGTTAGATGAAAACGAATTTTAAGCAGCTATGGGGTACGGGCTATGTCGAAATACTATGATAAAGAACCTTATCACTTTGAAATAGACGGAGAGACTTTAGTAATAAAATACCTGCCGGGAGAAAGCGACAGCGGTATGTTTGGCGGTAACAGCAATTGGTACTCCCGGTCAGATGCATTTTCCTTAAATTAAATTCGGAAATTAGTTTTCCTCTTCCCCGGTTCCGGCTTTTATGTGCGTCTTTATTTTGTTAACCAATTTATTAAAAAGTTCAGAATAGCTATTTTTAAAATCAGCAACTTTTAATTGTTTGATTATCTGCAGCATTTCATATTGAATATACTCATCGTTTTTTCCATAGTTCCAGATTGGATGTATGCATTTTTCAAACATTTCTGTAAACGAAGAAGATGGGATGTATATCCTCGCAACGTTTTCCTTATCCATCTTTAGCTCGGGAAGCTTACAATATAACTTATAGGAAAGTATATCCGCTAGTGAGTTCAGAGCTATAACGGCCGTGCCGGGATCATTTATTCCAGGGCTCAGCGCTTTGATAGCGATTTCTGCAAGCTGCCTGAAACCATAATCCGCATTATTGTCTATCGGCTGCCCGCTAAAAAAATCTGTGGCAGATAAAATTTGTTGAACACATTCCTCATTAACCGTTTTTTTACTGTGAATTTTAAGGAAAACTGTTCCCTTTACCAAAAAAGTAGCCTGTTTATATAAAAAGCTTAAATACAAATTTTCTTCAAAAGCAATATGCAGCAGCTTTTTTTCATTAATGTTTTGGAAATAATCTGATTCTTCCACTTTAATTTCCATAGCGGGTAAATCATCCCACGTCGCCTTCTCCTCTTTGGCCATTTCAAATTTTTTCTGCATTGTATGCATGGTTTGTTTCTTAACGCGATCAATAACGGTTTCGTACTTAACCGTTTGGGTCACATAATCCAGGAAATAGATAAAAAGGAAAATGTCAACTACAGTCAAAAGTATAAGCAGGTATATACTCAATGCCGGTACATATATTCCGCTGGAAATATCCCTGATAGTGCTAAGAAGAAACAGCGCATAAACGATCGTACCTATATAAAACCCTAAAACTATCTGTTGAAAACGGTTCTCGATCATGCTGCTCAATACCCGGTTACTCATTTGAGATGCCGCCTGGTTTAATACAATCATCACCATTGAGAAACTGAACACAGTAAGGGTTATTACTGCGCCAGCTATGGTAGAGATAATAGACCTGGCGGTACTGGCATCTTTAAGGCTTAGCCAGCTTAATCCTGACTTTAAATGTTTGCCCCAGGGTGAAAAATCGATTGTCAGCATTCCCCACGATAGCAACAAAAAACTTACTGCAATAAGCGCTGGAAAAAATGCAATACTTTCTGTGATTTTGTTGTAATAGATTCTAAACCATTTGGTAAAAGTTATCTTCATTTTGCAAATAATAAGTTTTGAACAATTATGGGCATAAAGCTATTTGTGCGTAAAAAGGATTAACAAGGTTCCACATCCTACCACAAAAAAGTAAAAAATTTTTAAAATCAGGTTCATAGCTACATTATTAGCAAACATGCAATTTTTAGTAGCTATCATTAAGCACCATTAGCTTCGCCAAAGTTAATCTACAATAATAACAGGTACAGATGTAGACAAGGTTGTTTAAAAATTATTCCACATCTTTTGATGGCACATTTAATGCAAACAGATGGATGGTAGTTTCGATTATTTGCCACACACTTTTTAATAGCTGACAGTACAATCTTACATTGGTAGGTTTCCTTAAGATCAAAAGTTTAATTATGAAAAACATGTTTTTTGATGACTGGGAAAGCATTTTACGTGCTTTCATTGTTACAGTTCTGGGTTACGTAACCCTGGTAATTGCAATACGTATTTCTGGCAAAAGAACATTGTCAAAAATGAACGCTTTTGACTTTATTGTCACCATTGCACTAGGTTCGTGCCTGGCAGCCGTATCATTAAATAAAAACATCGCACTTGCAGAAGGTGTGGTAGTATATTCCACGCTTATAGGCCTGCAGTTTCTCATAACGTTTATTTCCGTCAGGGTAAAGAAAGTGAAAGCGATTGTCAGTGGTCAGCCCGTGCTGCTACTATACAAGGGCGAGATATTGGCCGAAGTGATGAAAAAAGAACGGATAACTATGGAAGAGATTTATGTAGCGGCCAGGGCCCAAAGCGTTTCCTATCTCCATGAAGTTGAAGTGGTTGTTTTAGAGACAACCGGCGATATTACTGTTATTCCTAAGCTTATGGCAGACGGTATTAGGCCCGAAACTTTAAAGAACGTGTTGCGGTATCCTGAGGAGGCAGATTTAGAGTGATCGTCATTCTTAATCCGGTTTTACCATTTTACATAACAGTTTATTATTAATCCCTTTGCCAATCAATCCCTCTTAAATTTTTAAATATGCAACCATCAGATAATTTAAAAAATGACAAGCGAATCTTCATCAATAAAGTATGGATAGTCGGCGGGATACTATCTTTAATACTGGTAGTCCTGCTGTTATTTAAAACGCTTTTCAGCATTTTGTTGTTGGCGTTGGCGGGTGTGTTGATGGCTATCTATTTTCATGGATGCGCCGGGCTGTTAAAAAAATGGTTACACCTGCCGTCCAAACTTGCCGTATTTGTTTCCGTCCTTCTAAATTTCATTTTGCTGGTTGGCTTCTTCTGGTTCGTTGGCGCACGGCTACAGCAGCAGGTTGCTCAGTTGTCCGAAACCCTTCCACGTACCATTGATAATGCGAAACAATGGCTCCAGCAATACCCGGCAGGCCAAAAAATGCTGGATTATCTGAATACTTCAGGAGATTCTGGAAAGACCATGTCAGTGGCTAAACAATTTTTCTCCTCCTCCTTTGGTATCCTGAGCGATGTATATATCATCTTGTTGGTGGGTTTGTTTTTTACGGCCAGTCCACTTGTTTACAAAAAAGGGATCGTAAAGTTATTACCCCCCAAGGCAAAAGACCAGGGTGAAAACTTGCTGGACAAGATCCATAAGGTGTTAAAAGACTGGATAAAGGGACAGCTTTTTGGCTTCATATTCATTGCAGTGCTTTCCGGCATCGGGTTGTGGATAATCGGAATGCCGCTGATCCTAACCCTGGCTTTGATAGCCGGGCTAATGAATTTCATCCCAAATTTTGGGCCCATTATCGCTTTAGTGCCCGCTTTGCTCCTTGCGCTAATGCAGGGCACCACCACTGCTTTGATAGTGATTTGCCTGTATACTGGTATACAAATCGTGCAAAGCGCTGTCACACAACCTTTGATCCAAAAGAAAATGGTGAGCCTGCCGCCGGCACTCATCATTTTTGGGCAGGTGGCTATGGGCTTGCTTGGTGGCTTTTGGGGTGTGCTGCTGGCTACACCCGTTATAGCCATATTGATGACTGTGATCAACAATTTATATGTAAAGAAGCAATCATTTCATAAATACGATATCGAATAGGAAGGGAAAGCCATATCTCACGCAGTATCAGCCTGCCCAATCTACATCTTGAACGTTATTATTCTGCAATAGATAGAATTTGAGCATTTTTTTGTACCACTCTTTGTAGTATTTATAGTTTGCAAGCGTACCAATCGCCTAAACAATTGGTGTTTGGTTGGTCAGGTGTTAGGGCAATTATTCCCGATTATGAAAACATGTTTTACCCTTTTCGAAAGCACCACAATTTATTTAGGAAGAGTTTTGCCACCTCAAAGAATTAAAAAGATATATATAAATGAAAAAATTTTTATGCTTACCCGCACTATTGCTTGGCGTAAGCTTATTTGCACAAGATTCAATGTCAGACAGTGTGTTCATTCTTTCTGATGTAACAATTATTGGTGCAAAAACCAAAACACTCCCTGGTTCCGGCGCTTTTATCAGTAACAAAAAGTTACTTCAGCTTAATCAACCCGATGTTAATAAAGTGCTTCGCACCATTCCGGGTGTAAATGTTAGGGATGAAGAAGGTTTTGGATTACGACCCAATATTGGTTTGAGAGGTACCCCGGTAAACAGAAGTGCCCGCATAACATTAATGGAAGATGGCATACTGATGGCACCTGCTCCTTATGCAGACCCATCCGCCTATTATTTTCCAACCTTTGCCCGTATGGAAGGAGTGGAGGTGCTGAAAGGAAGCAGCCAGATTAAATATGGTCCATACACCATTGGGGGAGCCATCAATTTATTGTCTACCTCTATCCCTTCTTCATTCAAGGCATTTGCACAGGCATCGTATGGCAGTTTTGGTAACAATCAACAACGGGTTTGGGTTGGCGACAGCAAAAAAAACTTTGACTATGTGTTTGAAGTAAACCGGTTGGCAAGCAATGGTTTTAAAGAATTAGATAATGGAGGAAATACGGGATTTGACCGGAGAGATGTAATGGGAAAACTGCGCTGGCATACGGATGAAAATGCCAGGGTTTCACATTCCGTAACATTGAAATTTGTGAATTCGACCGAAGACGGAGATGAATCGTACCTGGGACTTACTTATGAAGATTTTATAGCTAACCCGAACCGCCGGTATGCAGCAACACAAAGAGATGAATTGAATATGACCCACCATCATATTTCATTGAATCATATCATCGCTCCGTCAAAAAACTTAAGCATTAGTACTACCGGGTACTATGCTAAAACATTTAGAGATTGGGCACGTGTAAACACTATAGGGGGACAGAGTATCAATAACATTTTAAACAATCCTGTTACACATGCTATCCCTTATAGTATTATGACAGGAAATGCTGATGGCAATATTGCTTACCAAAGTGCGGCAAGAGATTTTACGGTAAGAGGAATTCAAACGAATGCTAAGTACAATTTTGTAACGGGTGAGGTGAAACATAATATACAGGCTGGCATTCGCTACCACGAAGACCAGGCTGACCGTTACGCTACACAATCGACCTATGCTATGACAAAGGGTACAATGATTTTAACCAATACCGGTATTAAAGGAAATAACGAGAACCAAATTAGAAGTGCAAAAAGTGTATCAACTTACTTGCAATACAATATAAAATATAAAGCACTTACTATAACTCCCGGTATTAGGTACGAAAGCATACAATTTGAATTGCAGAACTATGGTAATGCTGATTATGGCCGCCAGGGAACAGCCTTACGAACTGCTACAAACGATCTTTCGGTTGTATTGCCTGGCGTAGGAATGAACTACGCACTTACTACCGCAATGAATATTTTCGGTGGAGTTCATAAAGGGTTTTCCCCTCCGGGAACACCTGTTGCCAACTCAACCGAACAAGCAAAAGTTGAAACTGCTGTAAACTTCGAATTGGGTTATCGTTATAGCAACCCTAACGTAAACATACAGGTAGCAGGCTTCAGTAATAACTATGCTAATATTTTGGGTTCAGATAATTTTTCTTCGGGTGGACTAGGTACCGGCAAAATGTTTAATGCTGGTAATGCCGTTACACAAGGCATAGAGTTGAGTGCAGAATATAACCTGCTGTCAACATCAAATTCTCTTTCTGTCACAAAACTTCCAATAGGTATTGCCTACACTTATACCGATGCAAGATTTAAAGAAACCTTTACCAATGCGGGTGGAGATTGGGGAAGCGGCGTCATCAACAACGGCGATTTAATCCCCTTTATTACTCCGCATCTTTTTACAGGTACTTTAGGATTGGAAAAACAACAATTTAATATAACCCTCCTTGGCCGGTTTGTTGGACAAACAAGCACCAAGCCAGGCCAGGGAGATGTAATTGTACCAGCCAACAATGTTAATTATACTGCTGTAAACACCATTGACAAAAATTGGGTATTCGACCTTTCAGGAAATTATACAGTCAGTAAAAACATAACACTATTTTCTACGGTCAACAACTTGTTCAACAACAAATACATCGTAGCCAACCTACCACAAGGCTATAGACCCGGAATGCCATTTGCTATTAATTTGGGCGTAAGAGCGCGATTATAAATTGATGTAGCCAGACAGCATCAGGAACATTTTATTAAAGGCTGATAGAAATAAGTGTGAAAAGCCTTCCATCGAACATCTGTTAGTGACTATTTTTTCAGGATTGGGAGAAGTAAAAAGTAAAGCGAGTCAATTATATCCGCGCTTTTCTTTTCCTTAACGCAAGAACTTACTTCCTTGATACTTTCCACACAATACCGGTGCCTGGCACATAGGCATATGGCTCTCTGCCTTGTGCTGTGCGACTAGGATCAATCTTTACCTGTCCATAATCCACTATATACATAGCACCATCCGGACCAAACCGTACACTAAAAGGACGTTCAATGGCCATGCCAAGTGCACCTTGTTCCGAACCCGGCAACCCACCTTTGTTACTAATAAAAGGAGTTACTTCTTTTGTTGCCGGATTAACCTGAACAACCCTATAACCCACTCTTGAAACTTTTGGATCTGTAGGAGGAGTAAGGTCTCCCCATTCGGCTACAAATAAACGACCGGCA